>NZ_KV810202.1:62984-64377 GCF_001812725.1 Neisseria sp. HMSC067G12
ATATATTTGTTAATATAAAGTTAAATTCTTTTTTGTGCTTTTATATATATCTGTATAGAAATAAATTCTATTACCTTTTATCTCTTTCAGATAAACCAAGTCTTCGATACCCCCAATATACTCAATTGATAAATCATCTAAATTTAATGTTGCAAGCCTAAATCCAACAACGCAAAATCGTCTAATGAAAACTGGAATATATATTTTTCTATTGAAATACAATAAAGGCCCTCCAAACCCCTGTTCTTTAATAATAACTTGACCGTTAATGGATAGACTCCCAACTAAGGGAGAACCTTGATTTACTTCCATCAAATCAAGGTAGCTGACTTCCCATTTGTCAAACAAAAATTTTTCTTGAAAGTCTAAAGGAGTTTCATTCAAAATTTTTAACTTAGGCATTTCTAACACTTTCCCTTTCTTTTAATTTTTTTCGATTTGACTTTTTGAACTTCTTCTGAATGCACTATAAATTGTAATGATCCTCCTGGATATTTAAGACCCTGTGGACCAATAATACCAACTTTCATTTTTGTTCCTTTAGGAATAACACCTGAATTATAATTTGTTAAAGGGTTCCAAGAAGGGAGAATGGCAGCAAACGTTCTATTTATGAATTTGTTAGTTCCTATACGTAGCCCCCAAAAATCTCCACGACGTGAATTAAGATGCAAATCTCCAAATCTCTGTACAGGTATGTTAAATGGTGCTTTAACAGTAAATCCTTTAAACAAAAATCCATCAGAAGTTGTAATTTTAAGTTTCTCAAAAATACTTGCTAAACCTAAAACATCAATCCAAGCACTAGAATTTGGTGCAAACCAATAAAAATTATCCCCGCCCCACAACCTAATCGGGTCCTGATTGATAAACCGACCCGCATCAGGCTCGTAATACCTGAAGAAGTTGTAATACAGCCCCGTCTCACGGTCGCAATACTGGTTCTGCAGGCGGAAGGGTTGGTGAGCAGTTCCGGATATGTTGGTTTCACTCTTCAGTTTGCCCCAGCCGGTATAGTTGCCAAACCACAAGAGGTTGCCGTCTTCATCGGTCATCTCTCTCGGAATGCCGATTTGGTCGCAGTGGAAGTAGTGGGTTTGTTGGCGGCTTTCGCCTTCTTCGTTGGTCCAGTTATGTACCTGTGCCAAGGGTTCGTAGCTATCGGGATCGGTATAGATATAGGTATATCTGCCGTCCGGGTGGACTTCCTGCAAGAGGTGGCTGCCGTCCCAAACGAATCCGGTTTCCTCTTCGAGGTCGTCTGAAACTTCCTGACTGGTTTTCAGACGACCTTTGCCTATCCTTCTGCCCAAGGCGTCGTAGGTGTACGCCCAAGTTTCTTTGCTGCCGTCTTTTTTGAAGATTTCGGCTTTAACCAGTTGGTCGTGCAGAT
>NZ_KV810203.1:0-1193 GCF_001812725.1 Neisseria sp. HMSC067G12
AGCCGTTTGGGGCGGAAGTGGAGAAGAAGTTTGGTTAGAGGCCGATAGCTGATTTTAAAAATTTGACGAGGGTGTCGGCAGCGATGGCATTAATGGCATTTGTTGTGAGTGTGCTTAATGCAGTGTCTTTGATTTTCCCTAATTCTTTTTTCAGCCAGCTTTTTTCTGAATCAGAAATCTCTGCTTGGTCTATTTTTGCCGCAATTAAAGCCTGAATAGTGTCGCTGTGTAGTTTGACTGTGACAACACCAAGAATGGCGGATAGGCCGCCATCATCGGTAAGGAAGTCTATGCCCTTATGATTAATCTTGCAGTCAAAATTTTTATGAAGTGAATCTATCGAAGTAATTTCAATTAAACCAGATTCTTCTAAGTAATAAATATTTTTTAAAAAATATTGGAATTCATCTGATTGTAAAGTTGCTAGGTGTTGACTTTGAATTTCGCAACCAAGGGTCAAAGCCAAGTCCAATCCTTGTTTATCAACAGGGATGTTAGAAGTAATAGGTAAAGCACTATTATGGAAAATAGAGTTATACACCTTGATTGCTTTTAGGCAGTTCGGGTAATTATTACTTAAGGCTCGTAAGATTTTTTCCTGAATACCTCTATTTAACCAGTTCATAAATTATTCCTCATGAAAACAAAAGAATTCCTCAAATCCCTTGCCGAACTGGCCGCCAGTTTGCGCCAAGTCATCGAAGCGGAAGTGGACGGCTTTGATGCGTCGCCAAAGGCTATTGCTGCACGCCGTGCCAAGGTATTTGACCCGGTAGGCGGTTACGAATATTTCGTAAATACCTACTTCCCCCATTATATCCGCTCGCCTGAGAAATCCGAACTGCATGCGTTTTTATTCAGCCGTCTGCCGGAGATTATCCGCTCCCTCAAAGGGGAAAATGAGGCGGTGGGTGCGCCGCGCGGCGAGGGTAAATCGACGCAGGTTACCCAGCTGTTTACGCTGTGGTGTATCGTGACCGGCCAAAAACATTATGCCGTTATTGTGATGGACAGCATAGACCAGGCATATCCAATGCTCGAAGCCATCAAGGCGGAATTGGAATTTAATCCGCGCCTGAAAACCGACTTCCCGGAAGTATGCGGACAAGGCCGTGTATGGCAGGTCGGTACGATTGTGACGGCCAATGACGTTAAGGTACAAGTGGCCGGTAGCGGTAAAAAGCTGCGCGGTT
>NZ_KV810203.1:1293-1710 GCF_001812725.1 Neisseria sp. HMSC067G12
GTAGCGGTAAAAAGCTGCGCGGTTTGCGTCACGGTCCATACCGTCCTGACTTAACTGTTTTGGACGATATCGAGAATGACGAGCAAGTCCGCAACCCGGAACAGCGCGACAAGCTCAATGCGTGGCTGACTAAAACGGTATTGCCACTCGGAGGTGTCGGCCAGAAATACGATGTAATCTATATCGGCACGATTTTGCATTACGACAGCGTACTTAACCGCACTTTGAATAACCCGTTTTGGCACGGTATTAAGTTTAAGGCGATGAAACGCTGGCCCGACCGCATGGATTTGTGGGACAGATGGGAGGAGCTTTTCCGCAACGACGGCGAGACGGTGGCCGAGGCGTTTTATCTCGCCAACAAAGACGAGATGGAGCGTGGTGCGCAAACAAGCTGGGCGGCTCGCGGCGTGTTGG
>NZ_KV810203.1:1810-23383 GCF_001812725.1 Neisseria sp. HMSC067G12
CGCAAACAAGCTGGGCGGCTCGCGGCGTGTTGGCATTGATGAAAATCCGTGCCCGCGACGGTCATGCGACGTTTGATTCGGAATATCAGAATGATCCGGTTGCCGGTGAGGCCGCGCCGTTTGCGAACAGCCTGAATTTTTGGGTTAACCGTGATTCTGATTGGATTTTCTATGGCGCGTGCGACCCGAGTTTGGGCAAGGCCGGAAACAGCCGTGACCCGTCTGCGTTGTGTATCGGCGGGTACAACCGCCGCACGGGTGTGTTGGATGTGGTGGAGGCTCTGATTAAGAAACGCCTGCCGGACAAGATTATTTCCGACATTATCGAACTGCAACGGCGGTACCGCTGTGTGTTGTGGGGCATTGAGACGGTGCAGTTTCAGGAGTTTTTGAAGACTGAGCTGGTCAAACGCGGCGCGGCTGTCGGTATCCCGATTCCAGCACGCGGCATTAAGCCGAGTGCGGACAAGCTGCTCCGTATTGAAAGCCTGCAGCCGTATATGCAAAACGGTCAAATCCGTTTGCACGCTAGTCAAAGCACACTGATTGACCAATTCCGCCATTTTCCGATGGCAGACCATGACGACGGCCCTGATGCCGTGCATATGCTGTGGGGTTTGGTTCAAAGCAGCGCGACTGTCGGCGGCTATATTGCCGTGCCTAGAGAGCACGGTTTGTCCGGACGGATGGGGAGCGGCGCATGGTAAAACTGACACGGGATACAGCCTGCTAAGGAGTGGCACGGCTGAAAATGGGGCAAGTTTAACTTGCCCTTTTTTACGTCATGAAAAACCTACTCCGTGCGTTGTTTAGTAAAGCCGCACCTAAAACGCCCGATAAACAATCCCAAACGGCGGATATCGTTAAAAACCGCACTACCCATGAGCATCCGAGCAAAGGGCTGACTCCGCAGTCGCTCCATCGGATTTTGGAAGATGCGGAAAACGGCGATATTCAGGCGCAGTCCGAACTCTTTGTCGATATTGAGGAGAAGGACGGCCATATCTTTTCGGAGATGAGCAAACGCAAGCGCGCGGTAATCGGCTTGGATTGGAATATTGTTCCGCCTCCGAACAGCAGCGAAGCGGAACGGAAGCTGGCCGAAGAGGTTGATGGCTGGCTCAATCAGATGACCGATTTAGAGGATATGATGTTTGACCTTTTGGATGCGGTCGGACACGGCTTCTCCTGCGTGGAAATTGAATGGGAAAACCTTGGTTCGTTATGGTTGCCCAAGGCATTCCATCATCGTCCGCAGGCTTGGTTTAAGGTCAATGCAATGGATGAGGTGTTGCTGCGCAAAGACGGCAGCCCAGATGGCGAAAAGTTGTGGGATTTGGGCTGGATTGTCCATAAGCACCGCTGCCGTTCGGGTATTTTGGCAAGAAGCGGTTTGATGCGCACGCTGGTGTGGCCTTATTTGTTCAAGAATTACTCGGTGCGTGATTTGGCCGAGTTTTTGGAGATTTACGGCCTGCCTACCCGAATCGGCAAATATGCCTCCGGTGCGGACGACAAAGATAAGCTCACCCTTTTGAATGCGGTGCGCGAAATCGGCCATAACGCGGCGGGGATTATTCCTGAAACCATGCAGATTGAGCTGCTCAATGCGGCTAATGGCAGTGCGGATCCGTTTCAGGCAATGATTGATTGGGCGGATAAAACGTCTTCAAAAGCGATTTTAGGCGGCACGCTGACCAGCCAGGCTGACGGCAAGACTGCTACCAATGCGCTGGGGCAAATCCATAACGAGGTGCGCCATGATTTGCTGGTGTCCGATGCCAAACAACTGGCCGGCACATTGACGCGCCAATTGATCCTGCCATTGTTGCAGCTCAATAAAGGCAATGTCGATGTTTCACGTCTGCCACGCTTTGTGTTCGATACGCAATTGCCTGAAGATTTGACGGTGTACTCCGACTCTTTGCCTAAATTGGTGGAAATCGGCATGAAGATTCCGTTGTCGTGGGCGCAGGAAAAATTAGCTATTCCTTTGGCTTCCGAAGACGAGCCGGTATTGGCTTTTCAAACCGGCGTTAAAACGGATTTAAAAAACGCTTCTCTAAGCTACCGCCGTGTGGCTTTGAGTAAAACTGGCGAGATTGTCGGCGCGGCGCAGGCGGATTTGGATAATGCGGACTTGAGCAAAGTGGCCTTGCCAGAAATGATTGAGCCGTTTTTACGCGGCTTAGGCCAGGCTTTGGCCGAGGGTGATAGTTATGAGGATGTGCAGGAGCGTTTACTGCGCGTTTATCCCGACCTGACTGCCGAGCAATTTCAGACGGCCTTGGCGCGTGTGGTTTTTGTGTCGGACTTATGGGGACGGATGAATGGCTGATTTGAGCTACGCATTCGGCCTTGAGCCTGAACAGGCCGTCAAGTATTTTGAGGGGCTGGGCTTTAATGTGCCGTCCGATTGGAAAGTAACGTGGAACGAAGCACAGGCTAAGGCACGGGCGATTGCGGGCATTCACAAGCAGGATATTGTCGCGCAAATCCACGGTGCTTTGTATGAAAGCCTGAAAAACGGTACGCCATTTGAGAAATTCCGTGATGATGTGGCAGGCCGTCTGAAACAGCATGATTGGCAGCTGCTGAAAGATGGCGACATCGTGCATATAAACACCGGCGAGGTGGACGGTAAAGGCATTACTGTACACCGCTTGGAAACTATTTTCCGTACGCAAATGCAGTCGGCCTATATGGCCGGGCATTGGCAGGCTCTTGAAGATGGTCGGGACTCTGCGCCCTGGTTGCAGTATTCGGCCATTCTTGACAGCCGTACCCGACAGAGCCACGCTGCGGCGCATGGCGCGGTGTATCACATCGACGACCCGTTTTGGGATTACTTCTATCCTCCCAACGGCTTCAACTGCCGCTGTACCGTACGGGCGTTTTCAGACCGTGACTTGAAGCGGCGCAATCTGTTGCCGCAAAAGGCACAACTGGAAGATACGGAAGTGGTCGTCAACCGTAAGGGCGACACCCGTCCGGCCAAGGCGGTGAAGCTGGCCGACGGCAGCCGCTTTTATACTGATGCAGGTTTTCAGAACAATGTGGGTAAAAGCCATTTGGCCAACTTGGGGCAGTTGCAGATGCAACGTGCAGTGGATTTGCCGCCGAAGCTGGCAAGTGTGGCGATTCAGGAAGCTTTAAAAGAGCCAAAATGGAGGGCAGCCATATCTAAACAAGCATCGGAAATGGTTGATCGGGTAAATATGGAGAAATTTGCCAGGGGTGAAATGCTGTATATCGGAGCGTTGGCTCCGTCGGTATTAGAAGCTCTGGCCGCAAAGAATGTCTATCCGCAATCAGCTGTGATCGCGATGAGTGATGAGCGAATATTACACGCGATGCGTAACAGTAAAAATAAACCGTTGCCTTTGGCATTTTGGAAAGACCTGCCAGAACAGCTGCAAGATCCGGAGGCAATACTCATTGGCACGGCAGGCCGCAATGCCGATGGCCAGCAGTTTCTGTTGTTTGTGTATCCGGGAGTGAATAACAAAGGGAAATTGGTTGTGACTGTGGATTATCAGGCTAAGGCAAGAAATCCCTATACCGGCAAAAAAGAAGCGGTTGCCGTCAATATGGTTAATACAGGAAATTATGCTGAAGATGGGGATATTTATAAAAATGACAGATATGAATTAATCTGGAAGAAATAACCAAGTTGGCGGCTTTGCCTGATTCGAACAGGATAAAACAGTGGATAAACCACCGAGGCCATTCCAGTTGGCGACCCGCCGACAACTTGGTATTAAGGATAATATACTGATGATTGAGATAAAAATCAACACAGACACGTTGCAAAACAGCTTAAACGCCATTGCGCAACGTACAAGCAATACCCAGCCATTGATGACGCAGCTTGCCCGCATCATGCGCAACGCTGTGCTGGACAACTTCGAGGCAGGCGGCCGCCCCGCGTGGGCTCCGCGCAAGTATCCGTCCGCGCGAGAAGGATCGGGGCTGTTGCAGGCCAGTGGGCGTTTGCGCAATTCGATTACGCAGAACAGTACGGCCACGGAAGCCGTGGTTGGTACCAATGTTGAATATGCGGCCATTCATAACTTCGGCGGACAAACTGCACCGCATACGATATTGCCGAAAAACGGCAAAGCCTTAAAATTCGGCGGACGGTTTGCCAAACGCGTCAATCACCCCGGCAGTAAGATTCCTGCACGTCCGTTTATGGTTCTTCAACCTGACGACGAACAGGCTTTAGTCGATGCGGTAAATGATTACTTGGATGCCGCTCTCGGTAATTAAAACAAAAGCCGTCTGAAATTGCACACAGACGGCTTTTATATATCTTCCCCTTATCTACCCTTTCCCGAAACGTTTAAATCAATCTGTGAGGGGCTTAAAAGGCTTCTGAAACGGTTTTAAACATACTCTCTTTTTCATTCTCCGATATTTCTCATTTTCGTTCCTTACTGACAGTGATTCAGCCTCTTGTGCCGGCTTGATGGCTCATGATTCGGCAATGGATACAAAAACCTTTCTTGCCGCCTTATCTGCCGCCAAAGTCGGAAATACGGACGGCCTTATCAAAATCGTACCCAAAGGTCAATTTGCACCAGTCGACGGGCGCACCGATACAGGCGTGGCGCACTGGACGATGACTGCCTCTTTGGCGCAGCAAATCATTGCCGCCTTTGATGCCGGACAAACAGACCTTGTTGTGGACTACGAACACGCCACACTGAAAGCTGCGGAAACCGGACAGCAAAATCCTGCTGCCGGTTGGATCAGCAAATATGTGTGGGATGACGATCGAGGTCTGATGGGCGAAGTGAAATGGACACAACGCGCAAAAGACATGATAGACAGCGGCGAATACCGCTATCTGTCGCCGGTACTCGAATACGACACATTGGGCAATGTGCGCGGGCTGCACAGTGTGGCGTTGACCAATTCGCCTGCGCTGGACGGCATGGCTCTGGCTGCATTGAGCCGCCAAAACTCTATTAACCCCAAACAGGAAACAAGTATGAACAAGGAAGCTTTAATCAAGCTCTTGGGCTTGGCGGCAGATGCCGACGATAAAGCCATTGAAGCGGCTTTGGCCGAAGCACAAGAAAAGCTGGGCGGTAAAACGCTGACCGAAGCACTGGCTGAACACAAAGACGAACCGCAAGGCGGCGAAGGCGGTAAAGGCGATGCCGGCAAGCCCGAAGACAATCCTCAAGGCGGTAATGCCGACGACGGCGAAGTTGCCGAACTGAAAGCCCAAGTGGCTGCGTTGAGCAAGAAAGTGATTGCAATGGAAGTGGGCGGTACTTCAGACGGCCTGATCCGTGCCGCTCTTTCAGATGGCCGCCTGCTGCCGCATCAAGAAGCATCGGCACGACAACTGGCTGCCAAAGACCCAGAGGCATTTAAGAATCTGATGGAAGGCAGTTTGAAATTGGCCGCGTTGAGTAAAACGCAAACCGGTGGCAAAGGCGCTGAAGGCGGTGAGCCTGCGTTGACTCCGGAAGAAATCGAAGTGGCCAAGCAATTGGGCATTTCAGCCGAAGATTATCAAAAAGCCAAATAAGGCTTTAAACAAGGATTAAAGCATGATTATCACTCCAGATACACTGAAAGCGCTGTTTACCGGCTTTAAGAAAAACTTCCAAGACGGCCTGAAAATGGCGGACAGCCAATACAAGGAAATCGCCACTGTTATTCCGTCCTCTACTGCTTCCAATACTTACGGCTGGCTCGGTCAATGGCCTGCCTTCCGCGAATGGGTGGGCGACCGCGTATTCCAAGATATGAAGGCACACGGCTATGCCATCACCAACAAGCATTTTGAAAGTTCGGTCAAGGTCAACCGCAACGACATCGAAGACGACAACGTCGGCATTTACGCGCCGATGATGACCGAAATGGGCCGTGCTTCCGCCGTTCATCCTGACGAATTGGTATTTGCTCTGCTGAAAAACGCGCATGCTACGTTGTGTTATGACGGTCAGAACTTCTTCGACAACGACCACCCGGTATATGAAAAAGTCGATGGCACCGGCCAATCCACCACTGTATCCAATATTTTCACCGGTACCGAAGCCGCTTGGTATTTGCTGGATACATCACGCGCCCTGAAACCTCTGATTTATCAGGAACGCAAGCCTAAGCAGTTCACTGCCATGACCGCCGCTACCGACGAAGGCGTATTTATGCGCAACGAATACCGCTACGGCGTGGACGGCCGTTGTAATGTTGGTTTGGGCTTCTGGCAAATGGCGGCTAAGTCGCAAGAAACCCTGGATGCCGAAGGTTTTGAAAAGGCTTACAACGCAATGGTCAGCCTGAAAGGCGACGGCGGCCGACCGCTGGGTATCCGCCCGAATGTGCTGCTGGTTCCTCCTTCTTTGGAAAACGCCGCCAAAAAATTAGTGGAAGGCGACCGCCTGGATAGTGGTGCGTACAACCCGAACAAAGGCAAATGCAAGGTAATCGTATCTCCTTGGTTGCTGTAACCCTTTAGATAGGCGGGCTCTGCCCGCCGAAAGGATAAGAAATGGCAAAAGTAAAAAACGAAGATGAAAAAACCGAGCAAACGGTTGGCGCAACTGTGGATGTAAACCCCGAAGACGTTAAGTTGCAGGCGTTTCTTGAGGCTGAAGTCGAAAAATTGAACGCCGAGCTTGAAGCGGCGCGTGTGCGTATCGCCGAATTGGAAGCTCAATTGGAACAGGCCGCAAGCCCTGCCGTTGAAGCAGTAGCAGCACAAGAACGCTATCAGGCAGGCGGTGAAGCGGCGGCAGATGCCGAAGTGGTTGCCATCAAATCCAAACATGGCCATGCGTTTTGGCGCAGCGGGTATCACGTTCAACCGCATTTTACCTTTGTGAAACGTGCCGATTTCGAGCCCGAAGCGTGGGAGCGCCTGCTGGCCGAACCGATGGCTGTTGTTTGTGAAGCCTTGCCTGTGGAGCAGGATTAATGGCTTACGCAACGGTTGCCGATTTGGTGGCGCGTTATACCGAGCCGACGATTGCAGGGCTGACCGACCTGACGCGCTTGGGAAGCGTGAATGCCGAAATTGCGCAACAAGGTTTGGATGATGCCTCCGCCGAAATCGACGGCTATCTGGCATCGCGCTATGAATTGCCGTTGCCTGCCCCTGTGCGCCTGTTGAGCCTTTATTGCTGCGACATTGCCGTTTACCGTTTGGCAACGGGCAAGCGCCAACTGACGGAAGATATGGTGCACCGATATGAGGCGGCGATTGCGTATCTCAAATTGGTGGCATCAGGCAAGGCTGGTTTGGGTGTGGCTGAAAATGCCGACCCCAAGCCGACCGTGCAAGGTGATGCGGTAATGTTTGCCGCCAAGGAAAAGGTGTTCGGCCGTGATAGCGTCTATTGAACAAGCCATCAAACAGCGTCTTTCAGACGGCCTTGGCCAAATGGTCAGCGGTGTGCATACATACGGTGGCGAATTTGACGGCGAAGGCTTGGCTCAAGTGGTCAACCAGTTCCCCGCCGTTTGGGTCATGTTTGCCGGCATTACCGACAGCGAGCCCCATGATACGCGCCGAACACGCTACCAAGTCACTGGTCACTTTACTGTCTTGGTCGGCGACCGTGCCAGCGGCAGCGAGGCGGACAGCCGCTTCGGCGGTTTACACCGAAACGATGTCGGCACTTACCGGCTGATGCAGGCCGTGCGCCTGTTGCTGATCAATCAGACTATGGGTTTGTGTATAGGCCGTCTAAAGCCGGGCAAAGCAAAAAGCCTGTTTTCTAAACAAATGGAGTTGGACGCAATCAGCGTATTTGCGCTGGATTTTGAAACGCATTGGTTCGAAGACGCACTGCGAGACGGCGATTGGCCACGGCCTACGGTTTCAGATGCTCAACAGGCGCAAATATATGCCGACGTATCCGAATACCATGGCTGTACCTATCCAGAACATCCTGACTTGAAAGGCGCAAACCTTGAGCTGCGTATCCCGCCCAAAAAACCAAACCAACCCGCCGATATGGCGGCCACCGTTAAAACCGAGGTAAAACATGACTGAAACCATTAAAGTTCGTGCCGCCACAGGTCTGCAAGTACCTATGGCAGGAAAGCCACATGAATATATTACCGACCAAGAAGCGGTCGAAGTGCCGAATGCCGCGTATTACCTGCGCTGTATTCACTACGGCGACTTGGTTATTGTTGAGGACAACCCGAAAGGCAACAAATCATGACTTCCGCAAACGTCAGTTTCGACAAAATTCAGACCAGTACGCGTAAGCCGGGCGTTTACGTCGAATGGAACACCAAGCTTGCTGTACGCAACCTGCCAACCAACAAGCAACGTGTACTGCTGATTGCGCAACACAGCAATCCCAAGGCGGGCAAGCTGACTGCGCTGGCAAATATCTATTCTGCGGCCGATGTCGCAGCTGCGTATGGTGCCGGCTCTCAGGCGCATTTGATGGCATTGGCCGCTATCAAGGCTTACGCATATGCAGATTTGAGCCTGATTACCGTTGCCGACAATGAAGCAGGCGTTGCGGCGACCGGCAATATCACGATTACGGGCACTGCCGATACGCAAGGCGTTTTACGCGTCAACATCGGCAATGCCGATACGCTGACCGTCGGTGTCGCCGCCAATGCAACCGCCGCAACCGTAGCCTCTGCCGTCAAAGCCGCCATTGATGCCGAAACATCATTGCCGGTAACGGCGACAGCCTCTGAAGGCTTGGTAACGCTGACAGCTAAAAATAAAGGCACGCACGGCAACCATATCCGTATTCGCACAGGTAATACCGCCGAAGGGATTACCGTTGCAGTCAAAGCGATGAGCGGCGGCGATGCCGATGCCGATATCGGCCCTGCATTGAATGCAGTGATTGCCGAAGGCCATAATTTGATTGCGGTAGGCTGTACCGATGAGGCGAACCTCTTGAAGTTGCGCACACATTTGGAAACTGTCGGTGCGCCTGAAGAAAAACGCTGGGCATTGGGTATTTATGGCCAAACCGGTGCATTGGCGCAAACAACGACACAGGCAGGCCGTCTGAACAGCGGTTATCTGTATTCGGCCTGGTATCGTAAAACGCCTAGCCTGCCATGTGAGCTGGCAGCCGCGTTTGCGGCCGTTGTGGCCAGCGAGGAAGACCCGGCTCGTCCGCTCAATACCCTGAAGCTCAACGGCATCGGTGTGTGCGACAGTGCAGACAAGACTATGCGTACCGAACAGGAAAACGCGCTCTACAACGGCGTTACTCCTATTGAAACCAGCCCAGACGGCACATCCGCCCAAATCGTCCGCGCTATTTCGACTTATACCAAAACTGCCAACGGCACGGCAGACGAAAGTCTGCTCGATATGACTACCGTGCGCACATTGATTTATGTATCAGGCGCGTGTGCCGACCGTATCGCATTGCGTTTCCCGCGCGACAAAATGACCGAGCGCACCATTGCCCGTGTCCGCTCCGAATTGATCGACGTGTTGATGAAATGCGAAGAATTGGAAATCGTCGAAGACGTTGAAAACAATTTGGCCAACCTGATTGTGGAACGCGATGCACAAAACACCGGCATGCTCAACTGCCGCGTGCCATCCGATGTGGTTAACGGCCTGCACCAAGTAGGCATGGTTATCGACCTTTATCTGTAAAAAGGAAAGAACATGAGTACAGAATATGTAGGCAGCGTAACGCTGTATGTCGGTGCGACCGAGGTGGAAGTCACCAAGATTGATGTGAAAAACATCACAGGCAAAAAAGAAGTTAAAACCATGAACCGCACACGCCGCGTCAAAGGCTTTACGCGCGGTGTCGGCCAGTATGATATTTCTTTTACCGCCGTCGTGCCGACAGACGGTACGGTTATCGATTGGGACAAAATCGAAGACGCAAAAATCTCGCTGGTTCCTGATATCAATGGTGCGCGCCCAACCTCCTATCTTGGTTTTTGCGCGAAGGAAGCCGGTGAAAGCTATACGGTGGACAACGAATTGGTCATTGATGTGACCGGCTTTGCAACCCGTAAAGTGATTGAGTAAGCCATCCGAAACTGACACCTGTTAAAGACGGTTTAAATAGCCTTTAAACGATAATTGGATTTTTATCCGATTAACCGTTTAGAGGCTTTTATTATGTCTTCAATTTCCAAAGAGCTCGAACATGCCGCAAAAGAGTATGAGCTGGTTATTTCTTCTGACCTGAAAACCGTTTCAGGCCGTCTGAAGTACGGTATCTCTGTTGACGGCGCTGTCCATCGTGATTTTTCCATGCATCTGCTGACCGTGCGCGAAGATATGGCTATTGACCCAACGCTGGAGGGTCAGGCGCGTATGTTGGCAGCCTATTCAGCCTCTCTCGACCATATCGGTACGATTCAGCCTGATGCCTTAACGCCCGACTTCTTGGCCGATGAGTTGGTCGCCACCGATTTTGACGCGCTTTATTTCGCCCAAGAGCTGTTAGCAAAAAAGCGTCTGTCCGTTCAGCCCGTGCCGACCGCTACCGATACGCAGTCTTGAAGCTGGGGAGTTACGGTATCTCTGCCGACGATATCGGCAAGATGACTCAGCCGGAGCTTGATGGATGGCTCAAACAGGCCGATTTGATTGACCGTGGCCGTGCCGCTCCCGTGGTGCTGCCCTGGTTTGCGCCGTCTGCCAAAACTTCAGCCCCATCTGCATCTGGCGGACACACTCAAACCTTTATCAGTAAACGGAAGAAAAAATGAGCCGTAATACAATCGAATTAGTTGCCAAGTTCCGAGATGACGCAAGTGTCGGCCTGCGCCGCTTGGCGACCGAGGCCAACCGTACGATGCAGATTCAAAGCCGTGCGGCATCATCTTCCGGCAGGCAACAACAGCTGATGCATGCAGCTGCCGCCCGTTTGGGTATTCGCACAGAGCGTGAAATCCGCCGTGAAATCCAACGTACTCAAGCGGCCTACAACGCAATGGCCAAAAGCGGCCGTGCTTCGCACAATGAACTGGCGCGAGCCGCTCAACAGACGCGCAGCCGTATTCGTGAGTTAAATGCCGAAATGAACAGCGGCAGCCGTTTCAACCGAATGATCCAAGGAGGTAAAAGTTTGGCGCGCGGTGCGACTTCGGTTGCCGCCGGTGTCATGGCCGGCGGTTATGTGTTGGCCCAGCCGGTCAACCGGACAATGGACTATGACACGGAGCTGCGTCACGCGACCAATACCATGTATGCAGGCAAGACTTTGGCGGAAAAACGTGCCGGCATGGAGGAAATTAATAAAACGGTAAACGATGCCGCTTATCTTGGCGGAACATCTAAGGAAGCAGCTTTACAGGCAATGAATACCATGGTGGCCAGCGGTTCGTTGAGTGATGCTGCCGTGAAGCAGATGTTGCCAACCGTAATGAAAACAGCACTGGCCGCCAATGCCGATGCCGATGATATTGCCAATATTGTGACCAAGGCGAAGCAGGCAGGGTTTAAAGAAGCCGATATTCCTGCTTTGCTTGACCGAGCCATGCAATCGGGCGCGGATGGCGGTTTTGAGCTGAAAGACATGGCGCGATGGTTGCCGCAACAGTTGGCAGCAATGAAGTCCGCAGGTATGGGCGCGACACTGGATAATTTCAGCAGTTTGTTAAATGCAAACCAACTGGCGTTTATGACTGCAGGCAGTACAGACGAAGCCGGTAACAACCTGGTCAACCTGCTGGCGAAAATCAGCAGTCAGGACATCGTTACTAAGGCAAAGAAAATCGACATTAACGGCCAAGAGGGTTTTGACTTCACGGCCAGTATGAATAAGCGTCAGGCTGCAGGCATGAACTCGCTGGACGCATTGGTCGATATTGTCAGTGAAATTGTGCAGAAAGATGAAAAGAGTGCTGCCTTAATGAAGCAGATGGCCGCAGCGCAAGGCGATGAAGCCAAGTTGGCTTTACTGGAAAACCAAAAAGCTTTGGTTGACGGTACGGCTGTCGGCCAGTTGGTTTCAGACCGCCAAGCCTTAATGGCGTTGCTCTCGCTCATCAACAACAAGCAAGAAGCCGCACGACTGCAGCAAGGACAAGCCAATGCCGCCGGTGCAGTAGATGGGGCTTATCAATTTGTGGCCGATGGCTCCGGATTCAAAAAAGAACAGCTCAAAACGGCATACAGCGAAGCCGAATATGGTGCATTCTCAAGCTTTACCGACATGGTGGCCAATAAGCTTAAAGGTATTGCCGACTGGGCCAGAGGTAATCAGGAAGCTGCGCAGACAGCGGTGGCGGCGGGTCAAGGGGCTGCGGCAGTATCCGCAACTGTGGGGACAAGCTCAATGGTAAGCGGCGGATGGCGGTTCTTCCAAGGCGGTCAAGGTGTTGCCGGTGCCGGCCGTTTTCTGCCTTCTGCAGGCTCAATGGGTGCCTTTACTTTAGGTGCTGCTCCGTTGGCCGCTATGGGCGGCGTAACACATTTGGCGGCGCAACGAGATAAATATGACGACTGGAGTAAACCGTTGGTGGCCTTCGCCGACCGCTTGCAGTCGTTTTTGCCTGATTTTATGTCGTCTGCCAAAAACGAATACATGAGAAAACGGGAGGAATTGGGTGGGAATAACTCTCCGCTCGACAGTCCTGTTCTCAAAGAGAGTATGGCGCAGCTCAGTCAATCTGCACAAACCAATCAGCAAGCCAGCCAACAGTATGTCACAGCGGCAACTGAAAATCAGGCTGCAACTGCCCAGCTTACCAATGCGGCCACCCAGATGACTGCGGCGGCGGCGCAAATGCAGGCGGCGGCAGGTAAGCCGATACCCGTTACAGTCACCGTTCAAAACGGCAATATTATGGCCTATATCAATCAAGCGGCGGCGCGTGCGGCAGCTAAAAATTAAGGATCCGTGATGAGTTGGAAAGATACTTTGCTTGATGCCAGTTTCAAGGGTGTCGGCTTTGATGTAATCGATGATACGTTGCGTGGCACGCACGCCTTAGCCGAACACGAATACCCGTTTGTTCAGGGTTCGGATATTGAGGACACGGGCGTATCGGCAATGGATATGAGCCTGACGGCGGTATTGTGGGGGGATGATTATGAAAGCAGGCTGCAAAGCCTGTTAGGTGTTTTGCGGGAGACTGGTGCGGGCGAATTGATCCACCCGATTTACGGCAGCGTGCCCGATTGCGTGGTGGCTGATTTTGAAGCTGCTCATAATGAAGAAAATCCCGATTACTGTACGGTGCGGATGACCTTTAAGCAAAGTGTCAAAGCCGCCCCGTTTTTTGACCGTGAATTGCCGTCTGCACTGGCCGATGAAATCGATTGGCTGGCAGATTTGGCCTCATGGCAGGGTTTTGAAGTGTTTCAGACGGCCTTGGGCAAGATTCAGAAGGCACAAAGCCGTTGGAACGCATTTCATGCCACAGTATTGACGGCAGTCGGCGTTATGTATGGTCAGGTAAACGGCGTATTCACCGGCTCCATGAATCTTCTTAACAACCCGCGCGTATTGGTGGCTGAGTTGAAATCAGTATTCGGTGTGTTGGCAAATATGCACGTCGTCGGTAAAAGTGGGCTGGATGGCTGGCGCGATATGGTTGGCGGAGTGTCAAAAGCCGCCACTACGCCGTGGCAGGTAAGTCGCGGGACAGAAGGCAGCGTTTCGGCAATCGATTTGATTCAGCGTGCAAAGGTTGAAGATGTCGCTGCTTTCACAGCGTTCACCGCAACTGTTGGAGCGTGTGCTTTGGCAGAACAGGCCGCAGATATTCTGGCAACACAAATTGATGCGCCAACTTTGACGCCCGTGGAAATCTCACGCCTATTATCCGATACCCATGCTGCTTTGCAACGCACGCTGGCCGCAAACCGTATTTTGGCAATGATGTTGGCAGATGAGGCAAAGGCCGAGAAGATGGCTTATTCCTTGCTAAGGTTATACCAAACACCAGCAGACAGTGCTGATGATGTGTATCGCCGCATTGAGGCTGCCGGCCTGTTGCCGCAAACACCATATCTTGAAACTGCCGCTGAACTGACTGAAAGTTTGCGTGATACGGCGCACAAGCTGCAAAAACAGGCTTTTGCCGTTTTGAATATGCGTCCTCCGTTAGTGCAGAAAATTGTAGGACGTGATACCAGCCTGCATCTGTTGGCGTTTGAATGGTATGGCGATTACAGCCGTTTTGGCGAGTTGTTGCGTCTGAATCCACAAATCTGTCATCCGAACTTTCTCAGTAAAGGAGAGGTGTTAAATGCCTACGCCAAATAATACTGTCACTCTGATGATTAACGGCAAAACTCATGGGCAGTGGACGAATTACGACATCGTTTCTGACCTGCTCACCCCCGCCGATGACTTTTCAGTCACGCTTGGCCGTCCGGTAGATGCAGTCCCGACTGCAGTAAAAGAAGGCGATAAAGTAGAAGTCCGTGTCGGTGGGGATACGGTATTAAGCGGCCGTATCGACCGTGTGCACACTACGACGGAGAAAGGCAATAAAACGCTGACCATTCAGGGCCGTGATGATGCCGGTATCCTGTTGGACTGTTCTGCGCCGTTGTTTAATGCGCAGGATATGGATTTAAACCAAATTATTGAAAAAATCGTCAAGCCTTTGGGTTTGTCAAAAATCCGTATCGATGCAGCCAAAACCAATAAAACCCATAAAGTTCAAATCGAGCCCGGAAGCCGTGCATGGGATGCCTTGACACAATATGCCGAAACCAACGGGGTATGGCCTTGGATGGAGCCTGACGGCACGTTGGTTGTTGGTGGTCCCGACTACACCACGGCACCTGTTGCCGAGTTGGTCTTACGGGTCAGTGGCGACAATAACAATATCAAGAGCCTGGAAGTCGAGCGCAATATGGCCGCTCGGTACAGTGAGGTCACGGTATTGGGACAAAGCCATACCGGCAAGCACAATATCAAAGCGACGGTGAAAGATGAATCCCTTAAGCTGAGCCGGCCTTTAATCGTGACAGAGCCTGATGTTGACAGTCAGGCGGAAGCGGAACGTAAAGCGAAGAAACGCCTGGCAGACAGCCGCTTGGAAGGCTTGACCATCACGGCGGTGGTACAGGGACACCGAACCGATGACGGTACTTTATGGCAACCGGGTCAGCGAATCAACGTATTGAGCGAACCGGACGGCATCGACGCGGTGTATTTCCTGATGGCGCGTACCTTTGTCGGAGGTAGAGGCCAAGGCACGGAAACTGTATTAACGCTTAAAGAAGACGGTGCATGGGTGTTGGATGCCGATCCGCCTAAGAAAAAACAAGGCGCAGGCAAAAAAGATGGCAAGAAAACTGCACACAAGCCGTCTGAAAATAGAAAAGCCAACGGTCAAGCACCAGTCAAGCCGAATAAACGTCGTCAGGCTAAAAAGCCAAAACAGGAATTGCAGGTTATTTAAATGGATATTAAAACCATAGATAAGCGTATCAAACAGGCGTTTAACACTGTCCGGCAGGGCTTTCGCGGAAAGGTTGCCAGAGTCCAGGCAGGTGGCGGTGTGCAAAAAATCCAAGTCGAAGGCTTGGACGGCGAAACCGTGCAAGACTTGGAGCATGCCGAAAACTTCGGCTTTACCAGCAATCCGCCTGCCGGGAGTGATTGCGTTGTTGTGCCGTTGGGGGGTAAAACCAGCCACGGTATTATCGTTACCACGACAAACGGCGCGTACCGCATTACCGGTTTGTCTGATGGTGAAACGGCGGTTTATAACGCTGACGGTGCCAAGATGGTGTTAAAAAAGGGGCGCGTCATTGAGATTGACTGCGATAAATTAAATATTAAAGCACCTAACGGCGTAAATATCACTTCAGAAAAGGTCGAATGTTCTGCGGTGTTGACTGCACAAGGCCAAATCAACGGCAATGGAGGTATGGCCGTGCAAGGCGGTAACGGTACGACATTTACCGGCAACGTGGACATGGTCGGCGATTTGCATACTACCGGCGAATTAACCAACAACGGTAAAGATGTCGGCAGCACCCACAAACACACTGAGACCAACGGTTCGGAAACTGGTGAAGTCATTTAAACTGGTTTTAAAGGCCGCCTAAGAATCCTTATTGGTTTTTTAGGCGGCTTTCTATATTTGTCTGACATCAATCCACTCAAAGAAAGGGCGTCCATATCCGAAAATTCAGGTATGGACGCTTTACTCAACCCACAAACAGGCGGCTATGTGGTCAACCAATCCGCCCAATCCATCGAAAACGAGCTGTATATCCGCTTGGTAACACCCTTGGGCAGTTACTGGGCAGACCGCACGCTCGGCAGCCGCCTGCACGAATTACGCCGCCAAAAGCATTTAAAGCGCATTGAAGTTCTGGCCAAGCAATACGCCGAGCAAGCATTACAGCCCGTGCTTCAGTCTAAACGCGCCCAATCCATCCAAGTAACCACATCCACACCGCAGCGCGGCTGGCTGAAATTGCATATTGAAGCTGTCGATGCCGCAGGCGATACCGTAACTCTTAGTCACAAAGTGGCCGTGATATGACGCAAGCACTTAATTTCGAGCAAATCCGCGCCAATTATCTGCGCGACCTACAAAACCAAAACCCTACCGCCCATGTGCACGCAGGCAGCGACAACCATGTACGTGCTACCGCTATTGCTGCTGTGGGTGAAGGCCAATACCAGCATCAAGAGTGGATTTTGCGTCAAGCGTTTGCCGATACCGCCGACAGTGCCTACCTCGAAAAACACGCTGCCAAATATGGGATTTACCGAAAAACTGCCACCTTTGCGGGCGGTAAGGTGCGTGTTCGCGGCGCGGTCGGTGCAACGGTGCCTGTTGGCCAACAAATCAATGTGGGCGATAAGGTGTATTTAGCCGCCGAATCTGCCGTTATCGGTACGCTTGGAAGCACCGAGATAGCCGTTATCGCCACTGTTGCGGGTAGTGCTCAAAATCAAACCGCCGAAACCGCGGCTACGCTGCAAAGCGTACCTGCAGGGATTGACAGTTCCGCCGTCTTGCTAACGATGGTTGGCGGTACAGATGCCGAAAGCGATGAGAGCCTGTTGGCACGCTACGAAGAACGCCTGCGCCGACCCGCTGCGGGCGGTAACCAATACGACTTCCGCAATTGGTGCTTGGAAGTGCCGGGTGTGGTTGATGCCTTTATCTACCCTTTGCGTCGTGGTAACGGCTTTGTCGATGCCGTTATTTTGGGTGAAAACGGTATTCCCAGCGCAGAAACACTGGCCGCCGTACAGGCTCATGTCGATGCGGTGCGACCTGTTACCCGTAAAAACGGCTTTCTAGCCCTTGCGCCCAGTATCCAGACCGTGAATGTAGCCGTCACCATTACCTTAAGCAGCGGTACGGATACCGATACGGCCACCGCTGCCATCAAATCAGCTGTAAACGCCTATTTTGATGCCTTAAAACCCGGCGACACCCTAATTAAAAGCCAGTTGGAAACCTTAATCAGCGAGGTGTACGGCGTGCGTGACCGTGTCTTAACCACACCCGTGAGCAATATCAAGCCCCAGGAAAGTGCCGAAGATATTTACTGGCTGCGTGCTGGCAGTATTAGCGTGGAGTACACCACGTGAGCCATCAAGCCTTACTTGCCGCCATGCGCCCGCCTGTCAGCTACGACACCGTAGGAGATACGGCAGAAATCAAAGCTGAAGCGGGTGTGTTTGATATTGTGGCCGATCATGCGGAAGGAGTGAGAAATGCGCCGTTCCCTGACGCGGGAAACGATTACCTGTACCGCTGGGAAGAGCTGCTGGCCATCACTCCGCCTGCTGGAGCCAATACCCAACAACGTACTGATGCCGTGCTGGCCAAACTCAACGCCTTGGGCGGTTTGAGCATTGCCTACTTTACTGCCATTGCTGAATCGGCAGGCTACACCGTAAACATTTATGAAGAAGACCAATTCCGTGCCGGTGAAAGCTGTGCGGGAGATTGTTTGAATACTGAAGATGCTATTTGGCGTTGGTGCGTCGACATCGCCGACGGAAAAGCCACCGCCTATATTTTCAGAGCCGGACAAAGCCGTGCCGGCGACCGCATCAGTGTATACACCGACCCGATTATCGAAACAATGTTCGAAGAATTAAAACCGGCATGGACTTATTGCCGTTTTGAGTATGAAGAAGAGGTATAAAAATGGACTTAATCCAAACCCCGAGTAAGCAATTTATTGACGGCGACCGCCGTACGCCCGGTACGCCCGTGCCTGCATGGTGGTTGAATCAATTGCAAGGCGAGTTGTACAGCATTTTAAACGCGGTTGGCATTGAGCCTAACAAAGCCGACCATGCCCAAGTCTTATCAGCTATTAAAACGCTGGCCGCCGATGCTTCTCAAGTGGCCAGTATTGAGGCTTTGCGTAAATACAGCGGTGATGGTTATGTAAACGTTAACGCCTATCACCCCAATACAACAGTGGGCGGCGGCGTGTTCGTGGCGGATAAAGCAGATAAATCTACCGCTGATAACGGTTGTACCGTTATTGTTTCTACCGACGGCACGCGCTGGAAGCGTGTGTTTTCAGGGATGCTTAACCTGCATGATTTTGGCTATGTAGCCAGCAAAAACAATGCACTAGCAACTTTAAATGCCGCTGAAGCCGCCGCGCTTGGCATTGTTGTCGACTGCTTGGGTTTGTCAATTGATACGGGTAATACCTACCCGCAAAAAAACAAATACACAAACGGCAAGTTTGTGATTAACGGCAAAACTGTCGATGTTCAATACCAGCCTATCAGAAGCGGTATCGGTCGATTCATTTCTGGCTCAGGGGCCGCCGCGAACATTAAATCGAATGAGTGGACTGGTGCTGGAATTGTAGCGATTGGCGAAGGTGCAATGAATCAAACTGAAAAGTGTGTTTCAGCTATCGCAATTGGTGATCGTTCACAAGGTTTTTCCCGTATTAGTCGCGACAATATTTCTATTGGCCCAGACAGTCTTATTAATGTACAGGCCGAAACGGAATGGTACGACCAGTCTAAGATGTACGGCACGCGCAACATCGGTATCGGCGGTAATGCTGGGCGCGGCATCACTAGCGGCTTTTCAAATGTAGCAATCGGCAGAAATTCAGGTCAGGGGCTGGGAACTGGCTATTCGAATGTGGTATTAGGTTCGGCAGCGTTGGCCGGTGTTGCCCCAATAGGACTGACTGGCGATATTGAAGTATTTTGGCCGTCCCCAACATCTCGCACCGTAGCTATCGGCGAATCTGTTTTACAGATGTACCAAGGACGAGATGCGCAAACCGCAATCGGTGGAGGTGCTGCAAGAAATACAAAAAAAGCTGAAAAAGTGACCGCGATTGGTGCTTCTGCGTTAGAGAACTTAGAACGAACCAGCGCTCCGAATGGAGGCGATGTGCTATGGACTGGCACTGAGAGCGGAAATTATACCCAAAGCGGCAGTAATATTACTTTGACATTTGGCAATATTCGCGGCGCAAAAGTCGGTTATTGGGTGGGAATCCGCCTCACTTCAGGCGAAGCCAAGACAGTTCAGGGTGATGTAGTGCCTGCTGAAGTGGTTGAAGTAACAGAAAGTAGTATTAAAGTCCGTAGCCCTAAAGAACTTAACGCATCAGGAGTGGCGGAGCTTAAATATGTCTATTCGTCATCATCTTCGGCAGCGAAGAATGAAGAGTTAACAGTGATTGGTACAAATGCACTGAAAGATGCAGTCAGCGGTGCATATTCTACTGTTGTTGGTGCAGATGCCATGTTGACAAGCAGTAACCCCCAAAAAGTTGTGGCGGTTGGGGCATCATCATTCAGAAATGGAACGCATTATTCAAGTGTTGCTGTGGGATATTGGTGCGCGCCTACTATTAGTAGTGAGCAGTGCGTTTTTATTGGCGATTCAGCAGGATATCGAAATGTTCAGGGAAATGTTTTAAGCGGGAAAATAACTAATGCCATTGCGATTGGTTACGGTGCGCGAATCAATGGAAGTAACGAGATTCAGCTTGGCGGGTCGGGACAAACATTGTACGCCCCGACAGCGGTAAATATTCGTTCGGATGCCCGCGACAAAACGGATATCGCACCACTGGATATCGGTTTGGATTTTGTTAAAAAGCTGCGACCGGTAACTGGAGTATATGACCGCCGAGACGCCTATACCGACGAACTTTTTACCGATTTACCGCCGGAAGAGCGCGCAGAAAAACTGCGGGAGTGGTGGCAGGCCCCAACCAAAGACGGACGCTACAAAGAAGACCGCATCCAGCATTGGTTTATTGCTCAAGATGTTGCTGCATTAGAAGCTGAGTACGGCAAACTGCCGATGGTGAATTGCAGGATGGACACTTACACAATTGAGTACGAGACATTTGTACCCGTTTTAACAAAAGCGATTCAAGAAATGTCTGCTCAAATTGATGACCTTAAGAAGCAGATTGAGGAGTTAAAAAATGACAAGATGCGTGATTGACCAAAACGGCTTGTTCGTAGAGGAGCAATATTTTGATGACGGCCGCGCCAGCATCGAAGCTGAAATGCCTGATCTCGCACAATATCAGGCCGCCCAGTGGGATGGGCAAGGTTGGCAGATAATTCCCGACTATCGCGGATGCGTAGTTTTTGTCGGTGAGCAAGAGCAGGTGTGGGATAAGTTAGGTGATTTGCCCGATGGCATCAGCCTGACCCCGCCTGAATCGGCAAATATTGACGGCGTAAAATCCGGAAAACTCGTTGCATTAAATGCTGCCGCTCAGGCTTTTATTAACAAGCACGCCGGTATCGACAGCGTACCTGAATTTGAGTTTGCAAGCTGGGCAATTCAAGCCGCTGAAGCGAAGGCTTGGCAGGAAGATAAAGCCGCGCCAACGCCAGTGCTTGACGGCATCGCCACAGCCCGCGGTATTCCTGCTGATACGCTTAAGGCTGCTGCGCTACGTAAAACGCTGGCCTATGAGCAACTTGCCGCCCATGTGGCAGGCCAGCGCCAAGCGCTGCAAAGCAAGATCGAAGCAGCGAAAACGCAGGCCGCGCTTGATAAGATTGTAGTCGTATTCACACTGCCGGAGGCCGTCTGAATGGTTCAAGTCTATTTGGCACTCTATAAAGGCAAAGCCGCAATCAACACCCCGCGCGATGTGGTTAAACGCATTGCCGACAGCGTTGTACGATTGGCAACATGCAGCCCGTACAGCCATTGTGAAATCGCTGTTAAGCACCCACGCGACTGCCTGTTTGATTGTTATTCGTCTAGCGCGAGAGACGGCGGGGTGCGCATTAAAACCATGCCGCTGCCTGCTGATAAATGGGACTTAATCCCGCTGCCGCAATCTGTTGCCATATCGGCCAGCCGCTTGTTCCACCGTACACACGGGGCAGGTTACGACTGGCTAGGTGCGATTGGCGTGGTACTCAAATCACCACACAGCAAAAGCCGCTGGTTTTGCAGCGAATGGTGCGCATATGTAATAGGCTACACTAACCCGTGCCGATACAGCCCGCAAACCCTGTATGCCGCGGTATCAACTAAAGATAGACCGTCTGAGAAAATGGAGGAAACAAAGTAATTTAGAAAGTTTTAAATAAAGTGGAGCGGCGACGTGTCTGTGTTGCGAGCACCGGCACGCCAGCCAAGCAGAGCAAGCCTGCATTGACTTCTAAGGCCGCCTTAGTCTCT
>NZ_KV810204.1:0-331 GCF_001812725.1 Neisseria sp. HMSC067G12
CGGTGGTTTCGCCGATAAGGCGGTCGAGTTCGTCATAGGCGAGTTCGACGCTGCTGTGATGGTTGCGGGCTTTGGTCAGGTTGCCGGTAATCAGGTCGTATTCGAAACGGGTGCGGCTGATGCCTTCGTCTTTGCTTTGTCCGTTGCGACCGGAGACTTTGCGGCTTTGTTTTTCGATCAGCTGGCCGAGGATGTTGCGTTTGAAATGATGGATGTGCCAAGTCTCGGGACGGTTTTTCAGACGGCCTTCATGATTGCTTTGGCCGTATTCGGTCTGTTGAACCAGTTGTCCGGCGACATCGTAGCCGTAGGCGGTGATTTTGCCGTCCCA
>NZ_KV810205.1:0-56361 GCF_001812725.1 Neisseria sp. HMSC067G12
AGGGCATAGAAACCGCCCTTGCCGCCCGTGAATTATGCAAGGCTTACGATTGGGGCTTATGCGCAGCCTTGAGCGCAAACAGCTTGGCAAATTTTCACTTTTTGAACGGTATAAAAGAAATTGCAATTATTGCCGATAACGACACGCCCCGCCCTGTTGGTTACAGAGCCGCTTGTGACTTGGCAATGCGAGCCTTTAAGCAAGGGATCAGGGCAAAAGTATTGAAAAGCAAAACGCCCGGCTATGACGCATTAGACGAACTGAACGAGAAGAAGCAATCAGACAACCATTTCGGAGGACAGACAGCATGAAAAATACCGAAACAGCGAAGCAGGAAAGCACCAACGATTACAACCTTGAAAATGCCGAGCCATTCCGCCCACGCCCTCACTTTGAAATCGATAATCGGGGCGTATGGTGGGTAAACGTTAGAACCGACAAAGACGGCGATATTATCGAAGCAGAGCCGCTATTTCTTTCCGACCCTATCGACATTATAGGCACGGGGCAAGACAATGACGGCGCGTATTATCAGATTATCAAGTTTAAAGACAAAATCACACGCCGGCATAAAACCGCCGCCCTACCACAAGCAGAAATCGGCACAGTTCAAGGCTGGCAGCGTTTGCAGAATTTCGGCCTAGTCATCATGAGCGGGCGGGCAAAAAGGGAAAAACTGGCAGACTATTTGCAGAAAGAGGGAAGCCAGGCGGCCTTTACCATTACCGACCGCGCCGGGTGGAACGGGGAAGCCTACATACTGGCAGGCGGGGAAACCGTTAACGCAGACGGCACAAACATTCTATACAACGGAGACACCAGCCAAAAAGACGGTTACACAGAAAAAGGCAGCCTCAAGGAATGGCAGGATCAGGCCGCGCGATACGCAGAGAACAATAGCCGCCTATGCCTGGCGCTAGGATTAAGCATGGCCGCGCCATTCTTGGCACTTTTGAACGAAGAGGGCGGCGGCTTCCATTTGGCGGGCGATTCATCAAAAGGCAAAACAACCGCCGCGCGGCTTGCCTTGAGTGTATGGGGAGACCCTGAAACCACTAAAGGCAATTGGGACACTACCCCGCTTGGCTTACAGAATTTAGCTTTAGCCCGTAATGATGGCTTGCTAGTGTTAGATGAAATCGGGCAAACAGCCGACCCCCGAAAAATCCCGCAAATGGTTTACAGCGTTATCAACGGCGTTTCAAAAACACAGGGCGCAAAAGATGGCGGCAACCGCAGACAGAAAACATGGCGCAATCTGATACTTTCGACCGGCGAAATAAACCCGGAAAGCCTGATAGGAGACCGCGCCCAATGGAAAGCGGGTAACCATGTTAGATTGCCTGACATACAAGCAGAGGCAAGATATGGCATTTACGACACGTTACACGGCTTCGCAGATGGCGCGAAACTGTCGGAGCATATCAACCAAGCCACAGCCAAGCAACGAGGAACAGCAGGCCGCGCCCTTATCCGCCAAATCCTCAAAGATGGAAAAGAAGCCGCCGCCCAAGCCGTAGAAGCTAGCCGCGCCCGATTCCTTGAGACCTTACCACCAATGGAGGGACAGGCGCGAAGAATTGCCCGCCGCTTCGCCCTTTTGGCCGCCGTCTTGGAATATGCCGCCCCTATTACCGGCATGAGACAAGGAGCAGGAGAAGCAGGAGTAAGGCAGTGTTTCAATGAATGGCTTGAAGAAAACGGCACAGGAAACCGCGAAGACCGCCGAATCATTGAGCAAGTAACCGCCTTTATGGACGTTAACGCCCTATCTATGCGCTTTTCAGACTGGAACGCCCAAACCACAAACCAAAATCACGCAGGTTATCGGAAACAAGAGGGAAGCATAGATGAATATTGGATAATCCCCTTTACCTTTGAAAATGAAGTCTGTAAAGGATATAGCCTGCGTAAAGTGTGTGAAGTCCTACATGATCACGAATGGTTAAAAAAAGCCGATAACGGCAGATGGCAACACCAGCGCAAACGCAACGGCAGTGCAAGCCGATTCTATGTTTTGATGGGAGAAGCCCCGCCCGACTTTGACGAATAACCAAGAGCAAGCCCGCTATTACCGACAATGGCGGGCTTTTCTTTTTGCCAATTTGTGAAAGCGTCAAAATATTTACACACAAATACACACTTAAATTTGACAATAAATAGAATAGTGTGTATTATTACACACATGGCAGACGTGCCATGTTTTGGGTTAGGAGAGGTAATTGAATAGTCTAGACGTTATCGCTCTACTCAAACAGGATGGTTGGTATAAAGTTGCACAATCTGGGAGCCATTCGCAATACAAGCACCCAACAAAAAAAGGTCGTGTAACAGTGCCACATCCCAAAAAAGACTTGCCTATAGGTACGGTAAAAAATATCTTTAAGCAAGCCGGTTTGAAGTAAGAGCAAGCAGCGGGGAAACCCGCTGCCCTTCTTCTAACCAAATAATCAAGGGCATCTCACGCCCCCCCTCGACACAAAGAATACTAAAACGACAAAAGGACTAAAAATGTTTATCCCTGCCGCTTTGCACAAAGACAGTCATTCGGCATATGGCGTAACCATTCCTGACTTACCGGGCTGCTTCTCTTATGGCGACACTATTGAAGAAGCTATCGCAAATGCCCGTTCTGCCGCCTATATGCATATTGATGGCATGATTGAAGATGGAGAGTTTAAAAATCTTTCCGTAAGCAATATTGCCGATTTAAGCCAAGAGTCTGATTATGATGGCGCAACATGGGTAATGATTGAAATTGACCCAGCCAAAATCAGCCAACAGCAAGTTAGATTTAATGTCAGCTGGCCGCAGTATCTGCTTGATAGAGTGGATGAATATACATCCGCAAATCATGAAACCCGCAGCGGTTTTTTAGCCAAAGCCGCCCTGATCGCCATGAATCAGGCATAGCCCACCCCATTCAACCCGCCCGCATAATGCGGGCTTTTTTTCGTCTAAACATTCAGGCAGACCAACCAAGAGAGAATAAAATCGACAGGAAGCCCCTAAATTTCAAAAATTAGAGCCTTTCACGCCTTTCCCTATACCTACCCTACCCAATCAATGAAACACGCTTACAGCGCAATTATGCCCTATTCCCGCCATATCTACCAAAAAGGCTACAGGTGTAGTCATATGCCTACACCCGTATGTGGAATAAATAATTTCAAGACCAATACGCGCGCGCGTAATCATGCAGCATAAGAATACAGCCATGTTTCTTAACGTTTTTTTATACCAATACGCGCGTAATCATGCAGCCCCTTGAATTTTTAGAGTCCATAAAAAGAAAGCAAAAAACGGCGGGTAACCGCTTAATCGGCACTGGTAGCCAATGACAAAGGCATAACTGGTTACCGCATTATCGTTGATTTATAAGGGTTTTTAGGGGCTGGTAACCAGGTAACCAGAGTAACCAGTGCATTTTGTATATATATAGCGTTTTAAATTTGAGAAAGAAGCCGCCGGCCTAATCACTCAAATAACAACACGCACCAAAAAAAGTTATAATGACCGGCACTAGACTGCTAAATTATTTTTTGACCTTTGCAAAATGTGGTGATATTTGTGGGGATATTTGAATTGCTTTATTATTTTTATAATATAAAACAATGAATTATCTCTTTAGTTCATGTCCCTCCGTCCGCACCACACTCAAAATGAGCAGCTTTCGGGCTGCTTTTTTTACATCTATTCCACTATATACCCTATTCAAAATCAAAACTGCTTTTAATTTTTTGACCTTTGCAAAAAAGGGGTTTATTTGGGGGTATAACAGACGTTTCCACTTATCTTTCAGACGGCCTATCATTTATGTTGAATCCATCGCAAAAACTTGTCGAATTGGTCCGTATCCTTGAAGAACGTGCCTATATTTTTCCGGGAGATCCCGTTCAGGCGACGGAAGCGTTGCGACATATTGATGGCGGCAACGAGGAAAAACTGATACACCGTGCCCAAATTATTGACCGCGACCAGCATTTGAAATATGTGTTGCAACAGGTGGAGACAGGCTCGTTTTGGCTTTGGATTGTTGCGGCGACGTTGTTGTTTACGGTCGGTTTTTCCAGTACTTATCTTTTGATGGACAATCAGGGGCTGAACTTTTTTCTGGTATTGGCCGGGATTTTGGGCATGAATACAGTCATGCTGCTGGTGTGGCTGGCGACTTTATTCCTGCATTTGAAAAATGTGCACTTTATCAGCAGTCCGGCAACTTGGTTCCGAGGCAAAGATCCTGTCAATCAGGCAATTTTGCGGCTTTATGTGGATGAATGGCGCAAACCGCAAACGCGTTGGCTGATTGGTGCAACTTCACACGGTCTGTGGCTATGCACGCTGTCGGGAATGTTGGTTTCTGTTTTGCTGCTGCTTTTGGTGCGTCAATATACGTTCAACTGGGAAAGTACGCTTTTAAGTAATACGGCATTGGTGAAAACGGTTGAGGCTTTGTCATGGCTGCCGGAACGTTTGGGCTTTCCTGTTCCCGACAGTCAGGCAGTAATTGCAGGCCGTCTGAACAATCATATCGAAGATGCACGCGCTTGGGCGGGTTTACTCATCGGCAGCATTATCTGCTATGGCATTCTGCCGCGCTTGCTTGCTTGGCTGGCTTGCAAGATTACTTTAAAAACCCTTCGCGAACGTTTGGATTTGAATCAGCCCTACTATCAAAACATCCTCCGCACATGGCAAACGAAAATTGTCGACGCCGATGATTTTCAGGAAAACATCGTTCCCGTTTCATCTAAAATTACGCTGAATAATGCGCCCAAATGGGCTGTTACACTGGAAACGGAATGGCCTGATCCGCTTTGGTTTTCCGGCGTTTTGGCGCAAGAATGGATAGACAAAGGCGTGGCCGCCGGCAGAAAAGATTTGGAACAATTAGAAGCCGAATTGAAACAAACTCCGGCGCAACTTCTCATCGGCGTACGCACGCAAACTGTTCCCGACCGCGGCATTTTGCGTCAAATCAGCCGCTTGGCCGAAGCTACGGACGGCGGCGTTATCATTCAGCTTTTGAATCAAGACAGTTTCTCTGAAGATTTGGATACCAAACTGGATTATTGGCGCGATGCGCTGGCAGAGAGAAACATTGCCTGGCTGGAGCCGACCCGTTTGGCACAAGAAAAACGGCAAAGCGCTATTTGACAGATAAACCGAAGGCCGTCTGAAAACTGATGTTTGGGTTTCAGACGGCCTTATTTATTGTTGAGGGTTCATCTTAATGATGTTCGTGGCGATGCTCTTGATGATGTTTGGGCTTGGCTGCGTGGTGTTTGGCTTTAGGTGCAGGTTTTTTCATTTTTTGCAGTTTGGCTTTTTCGTGCATACGCTCTTGTTTCGGATGCATTTCGTGTTTGCCGTGTGCAGAAGCGACAGGAGCAAATACCAAGCCGGCAGCCGCAACCATCAAAGAGGTCATTTGAATCAGTTTTTTCATATTTATCTTCTTTCAAGGAGTTGATTTGAGGTAAAAATAAGAATTTATTCGCACTCAAGCGATGGACAAATATTAATGGCTTTGACTGTCAGCTGCTGTCAGCATTCGGCGAAATCTGTTCAAAATTTGGCAATAGAAGTATGGCGACACAATGATGTAGCAAGGTTTTGAAAGTTTACCGTCAATTTTGACAAAACGTCTTTACACATTTCCCAAACGACAAAAAGCGCGAACCTTTCGATTCGCGCTTTTTTTCAGATGGCATCAATTATTTTTTGTCGTCTTTTACTTCTTCAAAGTCGGCATCTACAACGTCGTCGTCTTTCTTAACTGAAGACTCGGCTTGTGCGCCCTCGCCTGCTTGTGCTTCGGCTTGCGCTTGAGCGTAAACCATTTCGCCCAATTTTTGGCTGGCTGCGCCCAAAGCCTCGGCTTTGGCATCGATAGCGGCTTTGTCGTCGCCTTTAACTGCTTCTTCAGCTTCTTTCAACGCAGCTTCGATTTTTTCTTTCTCGGCAGCGTCGAGTTTGTCGCCGTAGTCAGCCAGAGATTTTTTCACAGAGTGAATCAGAGCTTCGGCTTGGTTGCGGGAAGCGACCAATTCAGTCAGTTTTTTATCTTCTTCAGCGTTGGCCTCGGCATCTTTTACCATGCGTTCGATTTCCTCTTCGCTCAAACCTGAAGAACCTTGGATGGTAATGTTGGCTGCTTTGCCAGTACCTTTGTCTTTGGCAGAAACGTGCAAGATACCGTTGGCGTCGATGTCGAAAGTAACTTCAATTTGTGGCATACCGCGTGGTGCAGGTGCGATGTCGGTCAAGTTGAACTGACCCAAAGATTTGTTGGCAGAAGCGCGTTCGCGTTCGCCTTGCAGTACGTGGATGGTTACTGCGCTTTGGTTGTCTTCGGCAGTAGAGAACACTTGAGACGCTTTAGTCGGAATAGTAGTGTTCTTTTGAATCAGCTTGGTCATCACACCGCCCATGGTTTCGATACCCAAAGACAGAGGAGTTACGTCCAGCAGCAATACGTCGCTACGGCCGCCGCTCAATACTTCGCCTTGAATCGCTGCACCTACGGCAACAGCTTCGTCAGGGTTCACGTCTTTACGAGGCTCTTTACCGAAGAAGGCTTTAACGGCTTCTTGTACTTTCGGCATACGGCTTTGACCGCCGACCAAAATCACGTCGTCGATGTCGCTGGTGCTCAAGCCGGCATCTTTCAATGCAACTTTACAAGGCTCGATAGAACGTTGGATCAAGTCTTCAACCAGGCTTTCGAATTTGGCGCGGGTAATTTTCATGGCCAAGTGTTTCGGACCGGTTGCGTCCATAGTGATGTATGGCAGGTTGATTTCAGTTTGCTGACCGCTGGACAATTCGATTTTAGCTTTCTCAGCAGCTTCTTTCAGACGTTGCAGAGCCATTACGTCTTGTTTCAAATCAATGCCTTGTTCTTTTTTGAACTCGTCAATGATGTAGTCGATCAAGCGTTGGTCGAAGTCTTCACCGCCCAAGAAAGTATCGCCGTTGGTAGCCAATACTTCAAATTGTTTGTCGCCGTCGAGGTTGGCGATTTCGATGATGGAGATATCGAAAGTACCGCCACCCAAGTCATATACGGCTACTTTGCGGTCTTTGTTGTCGCCTTTGTCCATACCGAATGCCAAAGCGGCAGCGGTCGGCTCGTTGATGATGCGTTTTACGTCCAAACCTGCGATGCGACCTGCGTCTTTAGTCGCTTGACGTTGACTGTCGTTGAAGTAGGCAGGAACGGTAATCACGGCTTCGGTGACTTTCTCACCCAAGTAAGCTTCAGCGGCTTCTTTCATTTTGCGCAGGACCTCTGCGGAAACTTGCGGCGGAGACAACTCTTTGCCTTGCGCTTTCACCCATGCGTCACCGTTGTTGGCTTTGATGATTTCGAAAGGCATGGATTCGATGTCGCGTTGGACTTCTTTGTCTTCAAATTTATGACCGATCAAACGTTTTACAGCGTAGATGGTGTTTTTAGCGTTGGTTACGGCTTGGCGTTTTGCCGGTGCGCCGACGAGGACTTCGCCGCCGTCCAAATAAGCGATAACGGAAGGAGTGGTGCGTGCACCTTCTGCATTTTCGATGACTTTGGTTTGACCGTTTTCAGAAATGGCCAAACAAGAGTTGGTTGTACCTAAGTCAATACCGATTACTTTTGCCATATTATGTTGCTCCTAATAAATAAACTTTTCTAAATTAATAATCCTGTGGAACATTTCGTTCCGATGGCTTGTAAATAAGGTTGCTTCATTTTTTTTCAAGGCTTAATTTGAATTTTTTTTTAAATTAAATTCAAGTATTTGATTTATTTATCCACAAGCCGTTTATTCTTTTTTCAGATGGCCGGCTTTAATTTTCCGATTCCGGTTTATCGGAATGATTTTCCAATAGCGGAACATCAGGCTTTAAAACCAGATAAGGCCGTCTGAAGATTTTATGCTTGATAAACTTTATCAAGCGGTGCCTTCAATCTTCTTTTTTCGCCACGACAACCATCGCAGGACGCAGCACACGGTCAGATAGTGTGTAGCCTTTTTTCATCACGCTGACGATGGTATTCGGCTCTTGCTCGCTGACGACTGCCTGCATCGCTTGATGTTGGTGCGGATCGAGTTTGTCACCCGGCTGTGGGTTGATTTCTTTAATGTGTGTGGCATCAAATGCTTTTTGCAGCTCGTTCAAAGTCATTTGCACGCCCATTTTCAGGGCATCGAAATTACCGCTTTGGTCGAGCAGCGCCATTTCAAGATAGTCTTTGACAGGCAGCATTTCGGCCGCAAATTTTTGTCCGGCGAATTTATGGGTATCGGCAATTTCTTGCTGATGGCGGCGGCGCAGGTTTTGCTCGTTTGCCAAACCGCGCAACTCGCTGTCTTTGAGTTGGCCTTCCAACTCGGTGACACGCGCCTGAAGCTCTTCGTAAGTCGGTTCTGCTTGTTCGGTTTCAACGGTTTCGGCAGTTTCTACGGCTGCCGCTTCTTCTGCTTCGTGTTGATGTTGTTCGTTATGCTCCGTCATTTCTGACATCCTTTTAGCGTGTTGATATTCGATGTTTCATATATAAGGCCGTCTGAAAAAACTTCAAGCATTTGAACGTCGATTATCAAATGCCTTGTTAAAAGACGTTGGAAAACGGTAAGATAGCCATCTGATTTTATTCTTCAGACGGCCTCGAATATGAAAAAAGACCATTTGAATTCAACCGATTTTAATCTGTGGCACACCATCCGCGAAGAAACCGAAGCTGCCGCCGCGGCCGAACCGATGCTGGCAAGCTTCCTGCATCAAACCGTGTTGCGCCACGATTCGCTCGATTCGGTACTTGCCTACCATCTTTCCAGCAAGCTCGGCAGCCCGATTATGGATGTGCGCGCGCTGTTTGAAATTTATCAGCAGGCTTTGAGCGTGGACACCCGTATCAGCAAATGTGTCGAGGCCGACTTGAAAGCCATTTACGAGCGCGATCCGGCTTGTGACGAATATTCGCTGCCGCTGTTGTATTTCAAAGGCTTCCACGCCGTACAGGCACACCGCATCAACCACTGGCTCTATCAAAACGGCCGTAAAACGCTGGCGTATTTCCTGCAAAACCGCATGTCGGAAGTCTTCGGTGTCGACATTCACCCGGCCGCCCGTTTCGGTCACGGTTTAATGCTCGACCATGCCACCGGTTTTGTGGCCGGCGAAACCGCCGTCTTAGGCAACAATATTTCCATCCTCCACGGCGTAACGCTGGGTGGTTCGGGCAAAGAAAGCGGCGACCGCCACCCGAAAATCGGCGACGGCGTGATGATTGGTGCGAACGCTTCGATTTTGGGCAATATCCGCATCGGCAAAAATGCCAAAATCGGCGCAGGCAGCGTGGTGGTTGCCGACGTACCGTCTTCGATTACCGTCGTCGGCGTACCGGCCAAACCGGTCGGCCGCTCTTCCAAAACCCCTTCTGCCGATATGGATCAAAGCATTCAATTATCATCTACGGATTTTGTGATTTAAACCGTCTGTCATTAAAAAGGCCGTCTGAAAAAACAAATCTTTCAGACGGCCTTTTTATGTTTTGAATCTTGGCGTCAACCGCGTTTGCGCAAGGCTTCCAAATGCGTTTTAACCTGCTTGACTTTCTCTTCGGTAAACAGCTTGGCAATGTTTTTCCAAATGCTGTGATAACCGTAAGGCCCGTGTTGCATTTCGGCTTTTGCCTCTTCCACCGGCCAGCCTTGATAAATGATGCGGTACATTCCGGCAATCAAACCGGTACGGTCCGCACCGTGATAACAATGGATGAGTACCGCGCCGTTTTGCTGTTGTTTTTCAATCAGGTATAGGATTTCCGCAATCTCTTTCGGCTTAATGCTCCATGACAGCAACGGACGGTTTAACAAGGTTAAACCATACGCCTTCAAATGGTCGTCATCGTTGCGGTCGAAAAAGCGCAGGTTGATCACGCTTTGAATGCCCAGCTTGACAATGGCTTCGCCATCTTCGGCAACAGGCTGCTCGCTGCGGTAAAGCTTGTCATCGATGCGATAAAGGTTGGCATCGTGTTTGATGGGGGTTGCCCAACGTTCGGACTGAACGGCTTTGTTGCCGTTATCCGGCGGCGCGGACGAGCAAGCGATGGGCAAGCCGGAAGCGAGAAGGCACAATAAAAGACGGCGCATAAAATTCCTGTATGAAAATCAATGGGAAAACAAATATCGAAAGATTTTATCAAAACCCGTCCGGATATTCTATCTGCGCAAACCGCGTTACAATAAAGCCTCTTTTTTTCAGACGGCCTTTCATCATGACCTGCCTTGCTTGGAACACCACGCCTTCCCTTGCTACCCTTTGCCGCGCCATCGAACAACATACCGCGCCGCTTTATTTGATTGTCTGCCTGCCTGAAAACCATATTCCCGATTTTCCATTATCGAATCAGCCATCCGAGCTTGAAGGCCGTCTGAACAACCGCCTCGTTCAAGCCATGAAATGTCTTCAATTCAACAGCGTCAATATTTTGGAAAACCTATTGCCTGATGTGCATCTCTGGCTGGTTCCTCCACACCGTGCCGACTGCTTACACGAACATTTCCATCATATCGAATGGCAAACCGAAGCCATATCCCAAGCACACCCCTCTCCTCTGAAACCTTGGTTCAGACGGCCTGAACATCAAGCCGCGCCCGAACACGTACTGATTATAGGCGCAGGCATTGCCGGCGCGGCAACCGCGCGCAAACTAGCAGAGCACGGCATACGCGTTACGGTTTTGGAGGCAGGCAAAGCGGCACAGGCAGGCAGCGGCAACCGCCAAGGCTTGCTCTACGCCAAAATCTCGCCACACGATACCGAACAAACCGAGCTGTTGCTGACAGGCTACGGCTACACGCGCCGATTGCTGGAAGACTTGCTGCCCGACTCCAACGCATGGGGTGGAGACGGCGTATTGCATTTAAACTTTGACGACAGCGAACGCAAACGCAATCAGGCCTTAGGTTTGCAACACCAGCATAAACACCTCTACCGCAGCGTATCCGCCGAAGAGGCTGCGCACATTGCAGGCATAGACGTATTTTCAGACGGCCTTTACTGGCCGCAAGGCGTATGGCTGAATCCGCCCGCCGTCGTGCATACCTTATTAAATCATCCGCTGATTGAGTTGCACGAACACTCGCCGCTGACCGCCATATCGCATGACGGCACACAATGGACGGCACACACACCGGACGCACATTTCAACGCCAGCCATATCGTTTACTGTATGGGTGCGCATAGCCCGAATGCCGCCGACACCAACGTCTCCGTCCTGCCTTTCCGCCAAATCCGCGGCCAAACCGGCGTTGTGTCCGCCAGCCCGTTTTCACAAAAGCTGCGTTGCGCCATTTCCGGAGAAAGCTACATCAGCCCGAGCTGGCAAGGCCGCCACTGCTACGGCGCGACATTTATCCTCAACAGCAACGATGAAACTTGGTATCCACACGAAGAAGCCGACAACCGCGCCGCCCTGCACCAGCTTAATCCGCCATTGGCACAATCCCTGTTTTCAGACGGCCTGCAAACTCCCCCGCTCCAATCCACACAAGGCCATGCCGCCCTGCGTTGCGACAGCCTCGACCACTTGCCCGTTGTCGGCGCACTCGGCGACATCGCCGCCATACAGTCCGCCTACGCCAAACTGGCATTGGACAAAAACTACCGCCTCGACAATATCCCCTGCCCTTACCTGCCCCATGCCTACATCAATACGGCACACGGCACACGCGGCCTGGCGACAGCCCCCATCTGCGCCGCCGCCATTGCAGCCGAAATACTCGGCTTGCCGCATCCGCTATCGCAAAAGCTGAGAACCGCGCTACACCCCAACCGCGCCATCATCCGCGCGATTGTTCGGCAGCAGCCGTTGTTATCCGTTTAAAGATTTCGTTTTAAATAAAAAAGGCCGTCTGAAAGTCATCAAAACTTTCAGACGGCCTTTGGCTATCCGTTAACTGCTTAGAATTTCCATTCCAGCGATACAGCGTAATTGCGGCCTGGGGCGCGGTAGCGGTCTAAGCCTTTGCCATCGCGGTCAACCCCGTTGGTTGTGCTGTAGCTGTACAGGCCGCGCAGGGAGTCCCAAGTGGTGTATTTGCGGTTGAACATATTGTACACACCGGCACGCAAAGTCAGGTTTTTAGCCGGTTTGTAGAAGCCGTACATATCAAACACATAAGCCGATTTGTTCAGCCATGGGTAATCTACTACTTTTTCTTGCAAAGGCGTACCCCAACCAGTGTTTTCAAACACGGTATATTGAGCGTCTTTGGCCTTTTTCGCTCCCAGATAGGTCAAGCGGGAGAACACACCCCATTTTTCGCTCGGGCTTTCGTAATCGACACCGGCAATCACTTTCAGCGGCTGAGTGGACAGCAGGCTGTTGTTGCCTGACAGTTTGCTCTTCGCGTAACCGACAGAACCAAACAATTTCCAGCCTTCAGGTACAAAAGAAACCACTTGACCTAAATTCAGACGGCCTGTCAGCTCAAGACCACGGATTCGGGCCTTGTCGATGTTTTGCATCTGCCATTCCAGTTTTTCGGAATAAGGATCGCTGCAAATACCATAGTAGTAATTCATCTGAGTACAGCCGACATCGCCGCTGGTGGTCAGCTTCTGCTCTTCAGACAGGAAGTTGCGGTAATTGCTTTGATACAGGTTGGCATCCAAAGTGCCTTTTTCGCTGCGGCCTTGCAGAGAAAGGGTATGGGTGGTGCTGCGCTCGGCTTTCAGGTTCGGATTAGGCAACCAGGTACCTGAGCCGTGGTTGTAAGTGAAATACACTTCAGACGCATTCGGCACGCGGAAACCGGAAGTTACATCGTAACCCAAACGCCATGTCTGACTCAGCTGTGCAGCCAAGCCGACAAAACCGCTCCAGCCTTTATAAGTGTTGGCTGCAGGTGGTGTTTTGTCACAAGCATGACACTCGGCATTCAGTTGCTGCGGCGTCATTTTGGTGTAGTCGTAACGGATACCTGCGCGGCTGCTGAACACGTCGTTCCATTGGATTTGGTCAGACAGAGAGAAACCGTAGTTGGTGGTTTTCACAGGGTGTTGAATCGAGCTGGTCGTGCGCAAAATACGGCCGCTGAAGTAGTAATCGTCGCGGTTTAAGTTTTCAAACTCACGTTGGCTGGCAAATGTTTTAAACGACAGGCGGTGTTGCCCGCCCAGTTGCAACGGCTGGCTGTCCATACGCAGCGTAATGCGTTTGAAGGTTGTATCCATGCTGCGGTTGTAGATTTCGTCCAAATCCTTCTGGTTGTAGTTGCGCGTCCAGGTGGAATAATCCATCGGGAACGAGCCTTTGTAGTTAACTGCCGCCACTTTGGTTTTCTGATAATCGAAGTCCACCTTCAACAACGACAACCAATTTGAATCAGGCGTCCATTCGTAAAACAGGTTAGCATTGCGCCGTCTGTTGACATCGTCGGCTTCGCGCCAAGAAGAAGCGGTCAGGTTATAAGACTCTTCAGTCGTGTAATTGTGGCCCTGCTGACCGTTGAGCGATGCTCCGATACGGTGGTTGTCGTTGATTTGATAAGCAATCTTACCCAAGAAGCTGTGGTATTTATGTTTGGACGGATCAGGAATACCGCGCGCAGAACCACGGATATTCGCTCCGCTTCCGGCACCCTCTACCGGATAGCCACGCTCACCCGCACTTTCGGTCTCATGACCGCGACGTTGCGAATACAGCAAAGCAGCATCCACGCGGTCGTTGCTCACGCCGAAACCGAGTGTATTTGTCCATTCGCGGTTGCGGCTGCTGTAACCGTTTTTCATCATCACGCCAAACTGACGCTCAGGCAACAGCAAATCATGACCTTGCAGGGTTTGGTAATTCACGCCGCCACCCAATGCACCGCTACCGGTATTGAAAGAGTCTGCGCCCTTCACGATTTCGATGTTGCGCACGAGTTCGGGGTCGATAGACAGACGCGAGCTGTTGAAGTTGCCATAACGGGCATACAGCGAGTTTTCTTCAGAATCAGGCAGGTTTACGCCGTCAATGCTGACGCCGACACGGTTGCCTTCCACGCCGCGTACGGCAAAGCCTTTTTGATGGCGGCCACTGTCGCTCAAGCCAACGTCGGTGGAATAACGTACCAAGTCTTTGTTGTCACGTACCATTTCTTGTTGGATACGGCCAAGGTTGACACGTTCCACGGCTGCAGGCGCATTGCGCTGACCTTTAACGCGGACTTCTTTTATCTCTGCTTTAACGGGTGTGGTTTCAGTTGCAGCTTCATCTGCTGCCAAGACCGGGGTGCCAAAAATACTGCCGACCAGCGCGGCAATAGGGAGCATTTGTAATGGTTTCATATTATCAACTCAAGATGTAATGGATTGTTCATCCATCAGTTAATGCATAAAAAATTTCTGATAATCATTAATGATTAATAAGACAGCAACCCGTTCAAACAAAACTTTGTTGTGTAATTAAAGGCCCCTGCAAACATCTATGCCGAGACCTTGTCTGTTTGATTTAATTATTTTTTAGAGTCTGTGCGGCGTCATACCTTCAGGCGCTTCCGCACCTTCCGGCAAACCGAAGGTTTCACGCAGAATCACTTTATAGAATTCAAAAGCTTCGCGCGCGCCTTGAATGGCTTCCGCTTCAGCTTCCGGAGTCAAGTTCAAAGCGTTCAGATGCTCGACAAAAGCGCGCCAGTGTTTGCCGCGGCCGTTCGGATGAGGGGCCAGGTGGCGTGCGCCGAATTCGCCGTTGTATTCGAGTTTTTGAGCGTGTTTGAACAAGAATGCCGCGCCCAAATTAGAACCTTCGGCGCAATACAGCCAGCCGATGGCTTTATTGCCGGTTTCGTGTGGCAATTCTTTGTCAAATTTGTAAGGCTCTTCGCCCAAGTCTTTCAAGTCTTGAGTCACGGCATCGTAACGCGCCATGTATTCAAGCTCTGGAATGGCTTTGTTCAATTCGGCATCTTTATAGATGTGATCGACGGCCTTATGGAAAACAGATTGAAGTTTCAAGAATTTGATGTAGTTTTCTTTGCTGGAAAAAGGCTGAACGGACATAACCAAGTTATCAACACTGTCGTGCGTTGTCGTGGTTTGCTCTTTCAAGCGTTTGGCGAAAGTCAGCTCTTGTGTTTCACTCATGATGTTTCCTTTGAATTAAGAGACTAATGGTTTCAGACGGCCTTTATAGTTAAAAATACCGTCTAATTTGAAAAGAATCGTTTTAAAAACAAAGAAGATAACTTTTAACCTGCTTCAGATTCGTTGACCGCGTACCTTCCACAGATCTACAAGGCTCATCGTGTTTTTAAGGAATGAAAATATATATTATTTTTATCCTAATGGCAATAAACCAAACTAAGACCTATTAATAAAATTTAACGGTCCATAGCAATAACCTTCTAAACCCTTTTCAAACTTTTCAGACGGCCCAAACCTTATTAAGCAGCTGCCATTCAATCAAATATCGACCTAAATTTGAGCTATCCTTCTGTTTTCCTTTATAATGCGACACTCTTTGCACCTTCTTTATCCCCTGCCGAACCATGAAACGGATTCCTGCCTACCATCGTTGGTGGCGCTACAAGTCTTATCTTCCTGATGCGACGCTGCCTGCACATACGGTGGAATGCCCGGATTGCGGCTGCCGTATGGATATTCCGCGCCTGCGTCAGGGACAGGAAGCGCATTGTCCGGTATGCAACCATGAAATTGTGGAAGTAGAAAACAATCCGTATATCGCGCCGATTGCCTATGCGCTGACAACCTTGATTCTGATGGCTTTCGCCTACAATATGGTGTATATCCGTGTGGATTTGTTCGGCGTGACATCGATTTTGTCGTTGCCGCAAATGATGCGGCTTTTGATTTCGCTGGATTATGGTTTTCTGGCGGAAGTGATGTTTATCCTCACCTTCGGCGCGCCTTTACTGTTTTTACTGCTCTGCCTGTATGTTTATACGGCTTTGATACGCGAAAAGGCCTACCCTGCGCTGCGCTTTGCGACGCGTGTATTGGTGCGGTTACGTCATTGGATCATGGTGGATGTGTTTTTCATTTCCACTTTGGTGGCGTATATCAAGCTCTCGTCCGTTGCTACAGTAGAGTTCGGCTCGGCGTTTTACCTGATGTTTCCGTTGTCGGTCATGCTGATTCGGACTTCGGTATCGATTCCGCAGCATTGGGTTTATTATAAGATTCACCGTTTAACCGGCGGCCATGCGGTTCAGACGGCCACTGAAGACAAAATCTGTTGCAGCCGCTGCCTGTATTTCCGCAATAAAAACGAGCAACCTTGCGGCGTATGCGGTGCAGACTTATACCGCCGCCGCCCGAAAAGTCTGAGCATTTCGCTGGCGTTTTTAATGGCGGCGTTTATCCTGTATTTCCCTGCCAACATCCTGCCGATTATGATTTCGTCCAATCCGACGGCTTTGGAGATCAACACGATTTTCAACGGCATTGTTTATATGTGGGACGATGGCGATCGGTTGATTGCCGTGATTATCTTTAGTGCCAGTATTATGGTGCCGGTTTTGAAGATTATTGCGATGGCGGTTTTGATTTATTCCGCATACTTCAAACCCGTGATGAGCGCGGAAAAGATGTCGGTTTTGTATCGGATCACCGAATCCATCGGCCGCTGGTCGATGATTGATATTTTTGTGATTATTATTTTGATGAGTTCGTTCCACACCAATATGGCGCGCGTCGTGCCGGGTGGTGCGGCGATTTACTTCTGCCTGGTTGTTATTTTGACCATGCTTTCGGCCTATTATTTCGATCCCCGTCTGATTTGGGACAAGCAACAGCAGCTTTCAGACGGCCTTGATTCTGAGCAGACCTTAAAACAATGAAAAAACACGATTCTTCACCCAATTATCACGCCCCGGCGCGTGTCAAGAAAACCAATGTCTTCACGTCTATCGTGTGGCTGATTCCGCTGATTGCGCTGATTGCCGGCGGCTGGCTTTTGGTTAAAGACATCCGCAACCGCGGCCCTGTCGTTACGCTGTTGATGGACAGTGCCGAAGGCATCGAAGTCAACAACACCATTATTAAAGTGTTGAACGTCGATGTCGGACACGTTACCCGCATCAAATTGCGCGACGACCAAAAAGGCGTGGAAGTCACTGCACAGCTCAGCGCCGATGCCAAAGACCTTATCCGCAGCGATACCCAATTTTGGGTGGTCAAACCACGTATCGACCAAAGCGGCGTTACCGGCTTGGGAACCTTACTTTCCGGCTCATATATCGCATTCACACCAGGCAAAAGCCAAGAAACCAAAGATGTATTTGTCGTCCAAGACATTCCACCGATTGCCGCCATCGGTCAAAGCGGCCTGCGCCTGAATTTGATCGGCAAAAACGACCGCATCCTCAACGTCAGCAGCCCGGTTTTGTATGAAAATTTTATGGTCGGCCAAGTAGAAAGCGCGCATTTCGACCCGTCCGACCAAAGCGTGCATTACACCATTTTCATCCAAAGCCCCAACGACAAACTGATTAATTCCGCCAGCCGTTTTTGGCTGGAAAGTGGCATCAATATCGAAACCACAGGCAGCGGTGTCAAACTTAACTCCGCCCCTCTGCCTGCCCTGCTGTCCGGTGCGATTTCCTTTGACTCGCCTAAAACAAGCGACAGCAAAAACGTCAAAAGCGAAGACAGCTTCACGCTTTATGACAGCCGCAGCGAAGTGGCCAATCTGCCTGACGACCGCTCGCTGTATTACACTGCATTCTTCAAACAATCCGTACGCGGCCTGACTGCCGGTTCGCCTGTCGAATACAAAGGCCTGAATGTCGGCGTGGTTTCCGATGTCCCTTATTTCGACCGCAATGACAGCCTGCACTTATTTGAAAACGGTTGGATTCCCGTGCGTATCCGCATCGAGCCTTCCCGTTTGGAAATCAATGCCGACGAGCAAAGTAAAGAACATTGGAAACAACAATTTCAGACGGCCCTAAACAAAGGCCTGACCGCCACCATCTCCAGTAACAACCTGCTGACCGGCAGCAAAATGATTGAGTTGAACGATCAGCCTTCCGCCTCGCCTAAGCTGCGACCGCATACCGTTTATGCAGGCGATACCGTTATCGCAACCCAAGGCGGCGGTTTGGACGATTTGCAGGCAAAAGTGGCCGACTTGTTAGATAAGTTCAACAATCTGCCATTGGATAAAACCGTTGCCGGCTTGAACGGTTCGCTTGCCGAACTCAAGTCCACACTCAAATCTGCCAATGCCGCCCTAAGCTCTATCGACAAACTGGTCAGCAAACCGCAGACACAAAACATTCCGAACGAGTTGAACCAAACCCTGAAAGAGTTGCGTCAAACCCTGCAAGGCGTATCGCCTCAATCGCCTATCTACGGCGACGTACAAAATACGCTGCAAAGTTTGGACAAAACCTTAAAAGACGTTCAACCCGTGATTAATACTTTGAAAGAAAAACCCAACGCGCTGATTTTTAACAGCAGCAGCAAAGACCCTATCCCGAAAGGAAGCCGATAATGCGCCTCTTCCCGATTGCCGCCGCCCTGACGCTTGCCGCCTGCGGCACTGCGCAAAGCACACAATATTTCGTCCTACCCGACAGCCAGTACATCCGTCCGGCTGCACAAGGCAACGAAATCGCGGTCAAAGTCAACCTTGCCGAACCGCTTGCCAACGGCGGCCTCGTTTACCAAACCGATGCCTATCATGTGAATCTGGCGAAAAACCACCTTTGGGCGGCTCCGCTCGATGGTGCATTGGCGGCAAACCTCAGCAACAAGCTCAACCGCCTCAATCCGCATCGCACCTTTGTGCCTGCTTCACGTAGCCAAAGCAGCCAAACCCTGAAAGTCTATATCGAAGCCTTCCAAGGCAGCTATCAGGGGCAGACCACCATCAGCGGTTATGCACAATGGCCGGACGGACGCAGCAAACCGTTTAACGCCATCACGCCGCAACAAGGCGACGGCTATACCGCCATGCTCGAATCGTTGGAAAACGGTTTGTCACAGGTTGCCGATACGATTGCCTATTAAACCCAAAGGCCGTCTGAAAAAACTTTCAGACGGCCTTTTTTATGTTTCAAACATTCATCACAACGCGCGGTCAAAATACAAAGCCACGCCGGAACGTTCGCTCATCGCCAACAAATAATCCATCAATTTCTGCGGCCATTGGATACCACGCACAACGGTCAGGTTGCGCAAAATAGGGAACGTCAGGATATCTTCCAAACTGATTTCACCGCCCAAGCCTTCGCCTTCGCACACCAGCGCTTCCAGCTCTGCCAAGTCTTGATGCAGACGCTCCAGATATTGTGCCGTTTTATTCAGATTAGTCTCGAAATTGCCGATACTTTTCTCTTTTTTGTCGATAAAGTATTTTTTCGCTTCATCGGTCTCAAATTCGGGCAAACCAATTTTGACCATGCGCGGCTGTACCAGTTTGTTATTGTATTCACCCACTTTGTCCAACCAAGCCTGTACTTCTGGACGAACTTCTTCTTTCAGACGGCCTTGATCGATGTAACGGACAATATCCAAACTCTCGCCCATAAACGAACCGTCTTCTTTTTGCAGAATCGGCACTTGTTTTGAGCCAATCATGCCAATCGGTGTAGTTTCGTCATCGTTAGCCAAGACAACTTCCTCCACCGCCACATCGCGCAAGCCGAAAATCATCCTTGCACGAACGCAAAACGGGCAATGGTCGTAAATATACAGTTTCATCGAAATACTCCTTAAAATTTCAAAACGGTTAACCATAACACCCAAGGCCGTCTGAAACAAGGCTTCCTGAAACATAGTGCCACATTCGCATACAAATCTAGGGCTGTCGGCAATAAACTGTTACAATGGCAACGTTTTTATCAAAAAGAAAAAACGCACGCCATGACCACTATTCGCCAAACGCCCCAAACATCGAGTGCAACGCTGGAAGGCCTCCTCGCTTGGTTCGACGGCTATGTTGCCGCGCTGCCCGATTCCGATAAAAACCTGATTCAGACGGCCTTTGACTTAGCTAAAGAACATTACCCCGCCGATGCCCTAACGACTTACGGCGAGCCATTAATGGAACATTTTCTCGGCTCGATGCAAATCGTCAGCGAACTCGACCTCTTGCCTGATGCCGTGGCGGCTACGATTTTGTCCGACATCGGCAAATACGTTCCCACTTGGCAAGAATTGGTTACCGAACGCTGCAACAGCACCGTTTGCGAGCTGGTCAAAGGTGTGGACGAAGTGCAGAAACTGACCCAATTCGCCCGCGTGGATAGCCTTGCCACGCCGGAAGAACGCAGCCAACAGGCCGAAACCATGCGTAAAATGCTGTTGGCGATGGTTACCGACATCCGCGTCGTCCTGATCAAACTGGCGATGCGTACGCGCACCCTGCAATTTTTAAGCAACGTTCCTGACAATCCTGAAAAGCGCGCCGTTGCCAAAGAAACCCTCGACATTTTTGCCCCGCTCGCCAACCGCCTGGGCGTGTGGCAACTCAAATGGCAGCTCGAAGACTTGGGCTTCCGTCATCAAGAGCCGGAAAAATACCGCGAAATCGCCCTACTTTTGGACGAAAAACGCACCGAGCGCCTCGAATACATCGAAAACTTCCTCAATATCCTGCGTACGGAACTGAAAAAATACAATATTCATTTTGAAGTTGCCGGAAGACCGAAGCACATCTACTCCATTTACAAAAAAATGGTGAAGAAAAAGCTCACTTTCGACGGCCTGTTCGACATCCGTGCCGTACGGATTTTGGTGGACACCATTCCCGAGTGTTACACCACCTTGGGCATTGTCCACAGCCTCTGGCAGCCGATTCCGGGCGAGTTCGACGACTATATCGCCAACCCAAAAGGCAACGGCTATAAAAGTTTGCACACTGTCATCGTCGGCCCGGAAGACAAAGGTGTGGAAGTCCAAATCCGCACCTTCGACATGCACCAATTCAACGAATTCGGTGTTGCCGCCCACTGGCGTTATAAAGAAGGTGGCAAGGGTGATTCCGCCTATGAACAGAAAATCGCTTGGTTGCGCCAACTCTTGGACTGGCGCGAAAACATGGCCGAAAGCGGCAAAGAAGACCTTGCCGCCGCTTTCAAAACCGAGCTGTTCAACGACACGATTTATGTTTTGACTCCGCACGGCAAAGTCCTCTCCCTGCCTACGGGCGCCACCCCCATCGACTTTGCCTATGCCCTGCACAGCAGCGTAGGCGACCGTTGCCGCGGCGCAAAAGTCGAAGGACAAATCGTGCCGCTGTCAACGCCGTTGGAAAACGGACAACGCGTTGAAATCATTACCGCCAAAGAGGGAAATCCTTCCGTCAACTGGCTCTACGAAGGCTGGGTCAAATCCAACCGCGCCATCAGCAAAATCCGTGCCTATATCCGCCAGCAAAATGCAGATACCGTGCGCGAAGAAGGCCGCGCCCAATTGGACAAACAGTTGTCAAAAATCTTCCCAAAACCCAATCTGCAAGCATTGGCGGAAAAACTCGGCTTCAAAAAAACCGACGAACTCTATACGGCCATCGGTCAGGGCGAAGTTTCCAACCGCGCCATCCACAAAGCCTGCGGCGCGCTGAATGAACCGCCTCCCGTGCCGATTGATGAAACCAATATCGTCAAGCAGTCCAAAATCAAAAAAGGCGGCAAAAATGGCATTTTGATTGACGGCGAAGACGGCCTGATGACCACGCTTGCCAAATGCTGCAAACCAGCACCTCCTGACGACATTATCGGTTTCGTTACACGCGACCGCGGTATTTCCGTCCATCGCTGCACCTGCCCTTCTTTCCGCCACCTCGCCGAGCAGGCTCCGGAAAAAGTGTTGAATGCAAGCTGGGCAGCCTTGCAAGAAGGACAAGTATTTGCCGTCGATGTCGAAATCCGCGCTCAAGACCGCTCCGGTTTGCTGCGCGACGTTTCGGATGCGCTGGCGCGTCATAAACTCAACGTTACCGCGGTGCAAACCCAATCGCGCGATTTGGAAGCCAGTATGCGCTTTACCCTTGAAGTCCGCCAAGTCAACGACCTGCCGCGCGTATTAGCCAGCTTGGGCGACATCAAAGGCGTTTTAAGCGTAACGCGCTTATAATTCCCATTCCCCCATCTAAAGGCCGTCTGAAAGTATTGCTTTCAGACGGCCTTTCACACATCGGCTGCCAATATATAACCTACGCTTCTATCCTTACAATCAGCCGTTATTTCCTGTTTGCCATATTCTCAGGCAAACTCGCCATCCGCATGATAAAGAAAGATATTTTTATTCTTATATTAACCTTAAGGAAACTTCATGGACACACGAGACCTGTTCCCTCATGAAATTTTGCAGGACGCCATCGGCAAAAGTTGCGCCAAATCTGAATTCAGCATCAAGATGTTGGTGATTTTGAGTTTCTTGGGCGGCGGTTATGTCGGCTTCGGTTATCTTGCCTGCCTGCGCGTCATCAGCGGCATTCCTGCCGAATGGAACGGTCTGGCCGCCCTGTTGGGCGCATCCGTGTTCCCTATCGCACTGATTTGTATCTTAATCGGCGGCGGCGAGTTGGCAACAGGCAATATGATGATTATGGCTTTGGGCAGATTAACCGGCCGTGTCAGCACCTACAAACTGGTACGCAACTGGCTCATTGTCAGCTTGGGCAATCTGGCAGGCGCCGTTGCCATGGCCTATTTCCTCGGCCACTACGTTGGCCTTGCCGAAGGACCGGCCGCAGCGAAAACCATTGCCATTGCCGAAGCTAAAGTCAATATGGACTTCGGCCGCGCATTCGTTTCTGCCATCGCATGTAACTGGATGGTGTGTATGGGCATCTGGTTTTACTTCGGCGCACGCCATACTTCAGGACGAATCTTAGCCATGTGGTTCCCTGTTATGATCTTCGTATTAATCGGCTTTCAACACTTTGTTGCCAATATGTTCATCATTCCGGCCGGCATTTGGGCGGGCGCAAACGTCAGCTGGGGTCAATTTTTCTACAATATGATTCCCGTTTTCTTAGGCAACGTCCTGGGCGGGTCATCCTTTGTCGCAGCCTCTTATCTCTTTGCTTACAAACACTTACTAAAAGACGATTTTTCTATTTAATGTAGTCTTTTTTTCTAAAAATCCCGTATTTGCCCGACACAGATACGGGGTTTCTGCACAAGGCCGTCTGAAAGTCCAAGTCGTTTAATTACTTTTTCTCTTTAATCCCCAAAAAACATCAGGAAAGATAGTTTCACACACTTTCCTTCGTCATCATCGGTAAAAATTTATATATTTTTATGTTTTTAAATGACTTAGCCAAAAGGCGGCATCAATTTCGAATAAAGGCTGAGTTCTTCGCTTTGCAAAAGCGACTTTTTACGGTATGCTGGTTTAAATTATTTACAATTTAATGCATTAAAATTTCGTATTTTATTGTATTTGAAAATAATTTATCCTGTCTCTCTCGCAAAAAACAGGATTTTTAAGCTGTATTTTTATTAGAAAAAAGTTTGGGTATGAATTGCTTGCAATTTCAAACCCGTTTTAAAAGTTAGATGAGGAATAAGTACATGAATCCCATGTATATCACTTTCGCGATCTATTTGGTCGCCGTATTACTGATCGGCCTCGCCGCCTATTTTTCAACACGAAACTTCGACGACTACATTCTCGGCGGCCGCAGCTTAGGTCCGTTCGTGACCGCGATGTCTGCCGGTGCTTCCGATATGTCAGGTTGGCTTTTGATGGGTTTGCCAGGTGCCATTTACCTGAGCGGTTTGAATGAAGCTTGGATTGCCATTGGTCTGATTGTGGGTGCATACCTCAACTGGCTCTTGGTTGCAGGCCGTTTGCGCGTGCATACCGAATACGCCAACAACGCACTGACGCTTCCTGATTACTTCTTCCACCGCTTCGGTGCCGGCGGTCACTTGATGAAAGTGGTTTCCGCACTGATTATCTTGTTCTTCTTCACTATTTACTGTGCTTCAGGCATCGTAGCCGGTGCTACCCTGTTCCAAAGCCTGTTCCACGGTATGTCTTACACTCAAGCCATGTGGCTGGGTGCCGGCGCGACCATCGCCTACACTTTCTTGGGCGGTTTCTTGGCAGTAAGCTGGACCGATACCCTGCAAGCTTCTTTGATGATTTTTGCATTGGTACTGACTCCTGTCATGGTGTACTTGGGTTTGGGCGGTGCTGATCAAATGAACGCTGCCATCCAACAAGTTGCCGCTTCTACCGGTAAAGAATACGGCAGCCTGTTTGCCGGTACTACTTTCATCGGCATTATCTCTACCGCCGCTTGGGGCTTGGGCTATTTCGGCCAACCACACATTTTGGCCCGTTTCATGGCTGCTGAAAGCGCTAAATCTCTGGTTTCTGCACGCCGTATCGGTATGACCTGGATGGTTCTGTGTATGGCCGGTGCCGTGGCTGTCGGCTACTTCGGTATCGCTTACTTCGGCGCCAACCCTGCCCACGTTGATGAAATGAACGGCAACCACGAACGTATCTTCATCGCTTTGGCTACCCTGCTCTTCAACCCTTGGATTGCCGGTATCATCTTGAGCGCGATTCTCGCCGCCGTAATGTCTACCCTGTCTTGCCAATTGTTGGTTTGCTCCAGCGCGATTACCGAAGACTTCTATAAAGGCTTCCTGCGTAAAAAAGCACAACAAGCTGAATTGGTATGGATTGGCCGTCTGATGGTATTGGCGATTGCCGTGATTTCCATCCTGATTGCTTCTGATCCTGAAAGCAAAGTATTAGGCTTGGTAGCTTACGCATGGGCTGGCTTTGGTGCCGCATTCGGCCCGGTCGTTATCCTGTCTGTACTGTGGAAACGCATTACTGCCTACGGCGCACTCTCCGGCATGATTGCAGGTGCACTGACTGTAGTAGTTTGGGCTGAGTGGATCAAAAAACCTGCTTTGGCCGCACAAGAAACAGGTTTCGCTACTGTCTATGAAATCGTCCCCGGCTTTATCATTTGCACACTCGTGATTGTTTTGGTGTCCCTGATCGACAAAAAACCTTCACGCGAATTGCAAGAACGTTTCGAAAAAGCAGACGCAGAATACCGCGCCTCTAAATAAGACGTTTTCAGACGGCCTGCATGATTCCGTGCAGGCCGTCTTTACGACATAAACTGTTTCAAAATAATCTGAGCCTTATCAGAAAAAACAGCAATTTATGCGGATGCATCTTGTATCCGCATCATAATTTTATTACGATATTACTATCCTTCAGAATGCTTGTTTTAGCAGTCTTAATTCAGGCCGTCTGAAACCATGAAAAAACCTTTGGAGAACATAAATAATGTTTAACTTCGCTTTTCCAACACAAACTCCTCTGCGTCAAGCTGTAACTGATGCCTACCGCCGCGATGAAATCGAGGCCGTTCAGGATATGTTGCAACGTGCACAGATGACCGACGAAGAACGCAATGCCGCCTCCGAGCTTGCCCGTCGTTTGGTTACTCAAGTCCGCTCCAGCCGCACCAAAGCAAGCGGCGTAGATGCCTTGATGCACGAGTTCTCTCTCTCCAGTGAAGAAGGTGTTGCACTGATGTGTCTGGCCGAAGCCCTGCTGCGTATTCCGGATAATGCAACCCGTGACCGCCTGATTGCCGACAAAATCTCTGAAGGCAACTGGAAAAGCCACTTGAACAATAGCCCTTCCCTCTTCGTTAACGCGGCTGCATGGGGTCTGCTGATTACCGGCAAACTGACCGCGACAAACGACAAACAGATGAGTTCCGCATTAAGCCGTCTGATCAGCAAAGGTGGCGCACCTCTGATCCGTCAAGGTGTGAACTACGCCATGCGCCTGTTGGGCAAACAGTTCGTAACCGGCCAAACCATTGAAGAAGCGCTGCAAAACGGTAAAGAGCGCGAGAAAATGGGTTACCGCTTCTCTTTTGATATGTTGGGTGAAGCCGCATACACCGAAGAAGATGCCAACCGCTACTACAACGACTACGTTCAAGCCATTCACGCCATCGGTAAAGATGCCGCAGGCCAAGGCGTTTACGAAGGCAACGGTATCTCCGTTAAACTTTCCGCCATCCACCCACGCTATTCACGCGCCCAACACGAACGCGTTATGAGCGAATTGTTGCCACGCCTGAAAGAATTGTTCCTTTTGGGTAAAAAATACGATATCGGTATCAACATCGATGCCGAAGAAGCCAACCGTCTCGAATTGTCTTTGGACTTGATGGAAGCTTTGGTTTCCGATCCTGACTTGGCCGGCTACAAAGGTATCGGTTTCGTTGTTCAAGCCTACCAAAAACGTTGCCCGTTCGTTATCGACTATCTGATCGACCTGGCACGCCGCAACAACCAAAAACTGATGATCCGTTTGGTTAAAGGTGCATACTGGGACAGCGAAGTGAAATGGGCTCAAGTAGACGGCATGGAAGGCTATCCGACTTACACCCGTAAAGTCCATACCGACATCTCCTATCTCGCCTGCGCACGCAAACTCTTGGATGCGCAAGATGCCGTGTTCCCACAATTTGCCACCCACAACGCCTACACTTTGGGCGCAATCTACCAAATGGGTAAAGGCAAAGACTTTGAACACCAATGTCTGCACGGCATGGGCGAAACCCTGTACGACCAAGTGGTCGGCCCGCAAAACTTAGGCCGTCGCGTACGCGTGTATGCCCCGGTCGGCACACACGAAACCCTGCTTGCCTACTTGGTACGCCGTCTGTTGGAAAACGGGGCGAACTCTTCTTTCGTGAACCAAATCGTTGACGAAAACATCAGCATCGACCGCCTGATTAAGAGCCCGTTCGACACCATCGCCGAACAAGGCATCCACCTGCATCCGGCATTGCCTCTGCCGCGCGATTTGTATGGCAAAGGCCGTCTGAACTCCCAAGGCGTCGATTTCAGCAACGAAAACGTATTGCAAAACCTGCAAGAAAAACTCAACCAAGCTTCTTCCGAAGACTTCCACGCCGCGTCTATCGTTAATGGCGAAGCGCGTAACGTGGGCGAAGCGCAACCCGTCCGCAACCCTGCAGACCACAACGATGTTGTCGGCACTGTCAGCTTTGCCGATGCGGCATTGGCTCAAGAAGCTATTGGTGCAGCCGTTGCCGCCCTGCCTGAGTGGAGCGCCAAACCTGCTTCAGAACGCGCCAACTGCCTGCGCCGTTTTGCCGATTTGTTGGAACAACACACGCCTGCATTGATGATGCTGGCCGTCCGCGAAGCCGGTAAAACCCTGAACAACGCCGTTGCCGAAGTACGCGAAGCCGTTGACTTCTGCCGCTACTATGCCAACGAAGCTGAGAACACCCTGCCTAAAGATGCCAAAGCCGTCGGCGCAATCGTTGCCATCAGTCCATGGAACTTCCCATTGGCCATCTTTACCGGCGAAGTGGTTTCTGCATTGGCAGCCGGTAACACCGTTATTGCCAAACCTGCCGAACAAACCAGCCTGATTGCTACTTACGCCGTTTCCCTGATGCATCAAGCCGGTATTCCGACTTCTGCACTGCAACTCGTACTCGGCGCAGGCGATGTCGGCTCTGCCCTGACCGGCGATGCCCGCATCGGCGGCGTGATCTTTACCGGTTCTACCGAAGTAGCGCGCCTGATCAACAAAGCCCTGTCCAAACGCGACGACAGCCCTGTCCTGATTGCCGAGACCGGCGGTCAAAACGCGATGATCGTGGACTCTACCGCCCTGCCGGAACAAGTCTGCCTCGACGTATTGAATTCTGCCTTCGACAGCGCGGGCCAACGTTGTTCCGCCCTGCGTATCTTGTGTGTTCAAGAAGATGTTGCCGATAAAATGGTCAACATCATCAAAGGTGCAATGGACGAATTGGTTGTCGGCAAACCGACCCAACTGACCACAGACATTGGCCCTGTCATCGATGCTGAAGCCCAACAAAACCTGTTGGCCCACATCAACAAAATGAAAGGCGTAGCAAAGGCTTACCACGAAATCAAAACTGCCGCCGACGTTGATGACAACAACTCTACCTTCGTTCGTCCAATCCTGTTTGAATTGAATAACCTGAACGAGTTGCAACGCGAAGTGTTCGGTCCTGTACTGCACGTTGTCCGCTACCGCGCCAGCGAATTGGATCAACTCATTGACCAAATCAACGCCAAAGGCTATGCTCTGACCAGCGGTGTACACAGCCGTATCGAAGGCACTGTTGACCATATCCGCGACCGCATCGAAGCTGGTAACATCTACGTTAACCGCAACATCGTTGGTGCTGTTGTCGGCGTACAACCTTTCGGCGGTCACGGCTTGTCCGGTACCGGTCCAAAAGCAGGCGGTTCATTCTATCTGCAACGCCTGGTTCGTACTCCTGAATGGGTTGCCCCAACCCTCAGCCGAATCGGCCAAGCAGACGAAGACGCGCTCAAACGTTTGGAAACCCTGGTTCACAAACTGCCGTTTAACGCAGAAGAGAAAAAAGCCGCAGCCGCAGCTTTGGGTCACGCACGCGTCCGTACCCTGCGCAAAGCCGAAACCGTATTGGTCGGCCCGACCGGCGAACGCAACTCATTGAGCTGGCGCTCTCCAGAACGTGTTTGGGTACATGGCGGCAATCTGCTGCAAGCCTTCTCTGCCCTGACCGAGCTGGCAGCCGCAGGCATCCAAACCGTTGTTGAGCCAAACAGCCCACTGGCTTCCTACTCAGCCGATTTGGACGGTTTGTTGCAAGTCAACAGCAAACCCGAAAACGCAGGCATCAGCCATGTTGCCGCTATCGAGCCTTTGAGCAGCGAGCGCAAACAAGAGTTGGCCGGCCGCGACGGTGCGCTCATCCGCATCCTGCCTTCTGAACAAGGTCTGGATATCCTGCAAGTATTTGAAGAAATCTCTTGCAGTATCAATACTACCGCTGCCGGTGGTAACGCCAGCCTGATGGCAGTTGCCGACTAATCGTAGCCAAATCAAAGGCCGTCTGAAATTCAGACGGCCTTTTTTATGTTTTTTTATTTACATTTTTGCCGGATATTCGCACAAATCGTTAATCAAACATTTGCTGCATTGCGGTTTCAAAGCCTTACATGTATAGCGGCCGTGCAAAATCAACCAATGATGGGCATCCATCAAAAATTCTTTGGGAATAAAGCGCATCAGCTTGTCTTCAACCTCACGCACATCCTTGCCCGGCGCGATTTTGGTGCGGTTGGCCACACGGAAAATATGGGTATCGACCGCCATAACAGGTTGCCCGAATGCAGTATTCAATACCACGTTGGCGGTTTTCCGGCCGACACCGGGCAAAGATTCCAAAGCCTCGCGGTCGGCAGGCACTTCGCCATTGTATTTTTCCAGCAAAATACGGCAAGTCTGCATGATGTGTTTGGATTTGGTTTTGTAGAGGCCTATGGTTTTGGTGTATTCCATCACGCCGTCCAGCCCCAAATCCAATATGGCTTGCGGTGTATTGGCAACGGGAAAGAGCTTGGCAGTCGCTTTGTTCACACCGACATCAGTCGCTTGTGCAGACAATAAAACAGCAATAAGCAGCTCAAACGGCGAGCTGAAATTCAACTCGGTAGTCGGATGCGGATTGGCAGCGCGGAAACGCTCGAAAATTTCTTGGCGGATTTGTTTGTTCATTGTTTGGATTATTTTTTTATTGGCGCAGCAATTATAGTGAAATCATGTTGATACGGCTACTTTAAGTAAACAAGGCCGTCTGAAGTTGTTTTCAGACGGCCTTGTTTTATAAAAGCATTGCTATTTTAAATGCTGTTTACTTCTTACTCAAAGTCAGTCCTGTCCAGCCAAACACCAGCGTCAGAGCCAAGCTCAAGTAGCAGAAGAAGGCGTAAGGCAGATATTCCCAAACGGGCACACCCAAGGCATGGCTGATAAATACGCCGCAGACGCTCCAAGGCACCAACGGGTTGATGACAGTACCCGCATCTTCAAGCGTACGGGCAAGGTTGCGCGAATGCAGACCAAGCTTGTCATAAACCGGCTTAAAGGTTTCGCCGGAAAGCAGAATACTCAAATATTGCTCGCCAATCAGGAAGTTAACACCAACCGATGTCATGGCCACGCTGAAAGTAGCGCGTCCGGCATTGGTCAGGAACGCACGAATGGCCTCCAACAAAGACGGAATCACACCGATGCTAAACAACAGGCCGCCCAAGCTCATGCCGAGTATCACAATAGTTTGCGTAAAGAACATGCTTTCCAAGCCGCCGCGAGAAATCAAACGGGCAATGTCTTTAAATGCTTCGCCTTCGAGTTTGTATCCGCTGTAAAACCACGCGCCCAGCTGTTTCAAATCAGGCGTACTGTGGAAGTAAGTCACAATCAGCGCCACCACAACGGTAAACAACATGGCCACAATGGCATTGACGCGCATCAGGGCGAGGACAACCAATAAAGCAAACGGAATCAGCGAGTAGGCATGCACCAAACCGGTTGCTTCCAATTGCGCGCGGAAAGCCTCGACGCTATTCATGTCATGCGCGGCAACATTGGGCAAGAGCCACAACATCAATGCCGCACTGATCAACCACGCAGGCACAGTGGTGTACATCATATTTTTGATGTGTTCGAACAAATCAATGCCGACAATCGAAGCGGAAATACCGGTCGTATCGGAAAGTGGCGACATTTTATCGCCAAAGAACGCACCCGACACAATCGCACCTGCCGTCATCGCCATATCGGCATGAAACGCAGCAGCCATACCCATAAATGCCACGCCGACAGTCGCACAAGTCGTCAAACTACTGCCGATGGAAATACCGATGATCGAGCAAAGCGCAAACGCCGAGAAATAAAAATAAGTCGGCGAAATCAATCCGAAACCGTAATACATCAGCGTCGGAATCGCACCACTCATCATCAGCGCGCTGACCATCAGGCCGATAAAGAAAAACAGATAAATCGCGCCCATGCCCTGCCCGACCGCGCCGATCATACCGTTTTGCATGTCTTGATATTTCAAGCCACGCATCAAACCGTACAAAAGCAAGACCACGATCGCCGTCACAATCGACATATGCGGCAGCCATTCAAGCGAAATAATCGTATAACCCATTGCCGCCACCAAAGCCAAGGCCACAGCGATGGCCTCAAAGCGCGGCATATTAAGTAAGGATTTGAAAGCAAACATTGTTCTTTGCCTTTTTAATAAGTATTTAACAGATTTTAGCATAACAGGCCGTCTGAAAAACCGGTTTCAGACGGCCTGTTGATTATTTTACGAAAACAACGCTCACAAATCCTTGCCATTTTCTTTAAAATAAACGAATTATTTAAAATAAAATATTTTTTAATTAAAATAAATGAAATTTTATTGCTTTTTAAAACGTCCATCATGTAAAAATGCCACTACTTGTTCGACCGTTTTACGGTTGAACAGCATACCGCTATGGCTGACAGGTAAAACGACATGATCGCGCATATTCGGACAATGCGTTTCGCTGACCAAAACCGTACCATCATGTTCGCCATGCAAACCTAAAACACGGCCCAGCCCATACGGTTTATTGCCGGCAATACTGCCCAACTCAACGCATTCTGGCAATTCAGGCATACCGCCGTCCAATGCGCCTTTATACGAGCCGCCCAATACCGGCTTTTGCAAACCCATATTGAACACACGTTGCGCGGCACGGCTGCCTTGATGCGGCGTACCCATGGTAACGATACGGCCGCTGACTTTATCCGGATATGCCGCTGCAAAATTGCGTAAGACCAACCCGCCCAAACTATGGCCGACAAAGTGCAGCGTTTCATCAGCATGGTTCTCATCAATCCATCGCGCTAAATCTTCAACATGTCGGTTCATCGAATGCAAAACACTGTAATAATCGAACAGAGCAACTTCAAAACCTTCTTGTTCCAGCAAATACGCCAGCGGTCTCATGACCCACGAATGCATATGCAAGCCATGCAGCAAAATGATTTTGGCCATTTTTTCCTCCTGTCATTTAAATCATTATGCCACAAAGTAAAAAGGCCGTCTGAAATCCCATAAGGTTTCAGACGGCCTTTTATCATGATGGATTATTCGTCAGCTTTATAGCCTTTTATAGCAAAGAAGACGATGTATACATAACAAATCGCCGATACAACGAAAGAAATCATCAGGCCGTAAGTATCTGCAGCCCAACCTTGTACCACAGGCACAACCGCACCGCCGACAATCGCAGTACACAATACGCCGGAAGCGCTGCTGGTAAATCGACCCAGACCTTTGGTTGCCAAAGAGAAAATGGTTGGGAACATGATGGAGTTGAAGAAGCCGATAGCCAACAATGCCCACATCGCAATATCCGCACTGGCTTTACCTGCCAACATAGCAACGCCCAACAAGGCAACAGCAGCAGTAGCGTTAAATGCCAAATAGCGGTTAGGCGCAATTTTCGCCATGATGGCAGAGCCTAAGAAACGGCCGACCATCGCGCCGCCCCAGTAGAACGACAAATATTTCGCGGCAGATGCGTGGTCCAAACCTTTCAGATAGCCCAACACGCTGACCAATAAAGAACCGATGGATACTTCCGCACCGACATAACAGAAAATACCGGCCGCACCAAAAACCAAATGACGGTATTGCCATACGCTGTGTTTGCCATCATGGTTGTGTTCGCTCTCTTCTTCAGCAATTTTGTTTGCGTCAGGCAGACGAATCATTTTGACGAATACAGCCAAAATAATCAGCAGACCGGCCAAACCTAAATATGGAATTTGAACAGAAGAAATTTGCTCGGCTTTGCTGACAGTTTGTGTCGCATCAGCCAAAATCAGGAATGCGCCGATTTGCGGAGCAATGGTCGTACCCAAAGAGTTAAATGCCTGAACCAAAGTCAGTGTTGCAGATTCTTTACCCGGTTTGGACAGCAAAGTCACATAAGGGTTACCCGCCACTTGCAACAGTGTTACACCTGAAGCCAAAATAAACAATGCACCCAAAAAAGTTGCATAAGAATGACTGCCAGCAGCAGGATAAAAGAGTAGACAGCCGATGGCAGTCAATACGAAGCCGCTAATCACGCCGTTTTTATAGCCGATTTTGCCGACCAAATAGCCCATCGGGATCGACATAATCGCATAAGCGGTAAAGAAACAGAATTGAATCAGCATCGCCTGAACATAAGTTAGGTCGAAAATATCTTTCAAATGCGGAATCAAAATATCATTCATGCAGGTAATGAAACCCATCATGAAAAAGAGTGTGGTTAGGACAACCAGCGCAGGAGTATGATTTTGTTGTGAATGCGCAGACATGATTTGCCTTTCGTTTTGTTAAGATTTGCTGGAAAAATGAGCTTAAATCAGTTCATTAAACTTAACACCCATTAACAGCCGCCCGTATCATACTGATAATCCGTCACTTTGAAAACTATTTTCTAACAGCCGACTACATTATCCTTCAGACGTTTAATTTTAAAAATTTCAATAATATTGGATTTATCTTTTATTAGATTAAAAAATAAAGGCATAATCCTCTTACTAAGCCTATTATTTCTTTTTTACAATATCACTTGATGTAACTCAAAACATGCCACCTCTTTACGCTTACCTTGCCCTGATTGCTTCTGCCTTCACTTCAGCCACACTACTTCCGGGTACATCCGAGGCGGCATACGCCGCATTTGTGTACCAATATCCGCAACATGCCCTCGGCGCATGTTTGTGTGCCGGTTTGGCGAATGGCTTGGGCAGTATGGTTTCGTATTACATGGGCAGAATGTTTCCTGCCAAGAAAAGGCCGTCTGAAAAAGTATTGGCGCGTATACAAAGATGGGGAATTTGGCCGCTATTATTTGCATGGTTGCCGATTATCGGCGATGCCCTCCCCCTTGCCACAGGCTGGCTCAGGCTTAATGCTTTGCATTGCGCCATCATTCTGATTGCAGGCAAACTGCTGCGCTATGCCATGATTTATTGGGGAATGAACATAGTTGCCGGATAAGTTTCCACAGTCAAAAATAAAGGCCGTCTGAATGATTCAGACGGCCTTTGCCTTTAATTCGACAATTACAAGACTTTCACAATACTTTCGCACAGGTAGTCGATATTGTCATCGGTAATGCCTGCAACATTAATGCGGCCGGAACGGACGGCATAAATGGCAAACTCGTTTTTCAAACGGTCAACTTGTTCGGGAGTCAAGCCGCTGAAAGAGAACATACCGTTTTGTTCGATAATGAAATCAAAGTCTTGGGTTGCACCTTTGGCCTTGAGCAACTCAACAAATTTTTGGCGCATGGCTTTGATGCGGCCGCGCATTTCATCAAGTTCGGCAATCCATTGTGCTTTCAAATCATCATTTTTCAACACCAGCGCAATGGTGTTCGCACCGTGTGAAGCTGGGTTGGAATACAAGGTACGGATGATGGTTTTGACTTGGCTGTGGGCGCGGGCTGCAGTTTCTTCATCTTCGGCCACCAAAGTGAACGCGCCGACGCGCTCGTTGTACATACCGAAGTTTTTGGAATAAGAACTGGCAATCAGCAATTCTGTATTGTGTTTCAAGAACACGCGCAAGCCGTAGGCATCTTCTTCCAAGCCATTGCCGAAGCCTTGGTAGGCAAAGTCAAACAGTGGCAACCAGCCTTTTTCGGCAGAAAGTTTTGCCAAAGTTTCCCATTGTTCGGGCGTAGGGTCGATGCCGGTAGGGTTGTGGCAGCAGCCGTGCAGCAGGACGATGTCGCCTTTTTGCGCTTGGCTCAAGTCTTCAATCATGCCATCCCAATCCAAACCGTGTTTGGCGGCATCATAGTAACGATACGGTTTGTCTTGGATACCGACCGCTTTGGCGATGGCGTTGTGGTTAGGCCAAGTCGGATTGGAAATCCAGATGGTTTGCGCGTTCAACTGGCGTTTGACAAATTCGGCCGCAATGCGCAATGCACCTGTACCGCCAAGGCTTTGCGCTGTTTTGGCGCGACGGCTGGCAATGATTTCGTGGTCTTTACCAAATAACAGGATTTGGGTTTGCTCGTTGTAATCGGCAACGCCGTCGATGGTCAGGTATTTTTTAGTTGTCTCGCTTTCCAACAGGCGTTTTTCAGCCTCTTTGACGGCTTTGACAATAGGCGTTGCGCCGGATGCGTCTTTGTACACGCCGATACCGAGATTGACTTTTTCGGGACGGGTTTCGGCTTTAAACGCTTCGCCCAAACCTAAAATCGGATCAGCAGGAGCTGCTTCGATATGCTTGAAGAACATGATTTTTCTCTTTACAAGTAGTAAAACGGTTGAAAAAATACAAATTTGTGTAATTTTACGCCGTTTCAGGCCGTCTGAAAACGGATTATTACAGGGTTTTAACGCAAGATTGCCAACAAATCCAAAGGTGTGGCAATACGGAAATCGGCGAACCAGTTTTCGGTTTGGTCTTCGGTAGAAATATAGCCCCAATCGGCAAGCACGGTTGTCATCCCGGCATTTTTGCCTGCCTGCATATCGCGCTCGGCATCGCCGACATAAAAGCATCGCTGCGCTTCGACACCCATCTGTTCGCACGCATAAAACATAGGCTTCACGCTGGGCTTGGGTTCATCGCAAGTATCGCCGCTGACAATCACGGCGGGAGAAACGGTAAACCCGAGTTTAGGCACGAGGACATCGGTAAAACGCATGGGCTTGTTGGTAATAATGCCCCATTGGATACCGCGTTGAACTAAGGCTTCCAGCATTTCATTTACGCCGTCGAACAAGATGGTTTGATCGGCATAACAGCGGCTGTATTCATCCAAAAATTCTTTGCGCCATTGCATATAGTCCGGATGCTCGGGCGTAATGCCTGCACCGAGTTTGAGCAAACCGCTCGCACCGTGGCTGGCCTGCGGACGGATTTCATCCATGCTTTTTTCAGGCAAACCGTGTCGGCGCAATACCGTGTTGAGCGCGCCACCCAAATCAAGTGCGGTATCGGCAAGCGTGCCGTCAAGGTCGAATAATACGGCTTGGGTCATAAGTGTTCCTTTGATGATTTTAGAAGGCCGTCTGAACAATCCAACAAGTTTCAGACGGCCTGAATATGGTTAATGGTGATGATGTTCATGCATTTCCTGCGAACACAAGACTTCATCTTTATGCGGGTGCCGTTCGCTTTCAATCTGAATCGTACAATGCCCGATGTTGTGATGCGCCAATTCATGTTCGATGCGGTAGGCGATTTGTTCGGACTCTGCCACCGTCATGCCGCCATCGACAACAATATGGCAGGATAAAACGTGGATATTGCTGGTAATCGTCCAAACATGCAAGTCGTGAACGGATTTTACGCCTTCCGTATTTCGGATCACGCTGAGCAACTCATTGGTATGGATGTTTTCCGGTGCACCTTCCATCAAAATGTGCAAAGTCTGTTTAAACAGCGTCCAGCCGCTGCGCCCTACCAAAGCCGCCACCAATACGCTAGCAACCGTATCCGCCCATTGCCAGCCATACGCCATTATCAGCACTGCTGCGACAATCGCCCCTATCGAGCCGAACAAATCGCTGATTACATGCAGATACGCGCCGCGCATATTGACGTTTTCTTCGGTATCGCTATTTTTCAACATATAAACGGCGACGCCGATGTTGACCAGCAATCCGATGATACTGACCACCAACATGCCGCCCGTCAAAATTTCCGGCGGATAAAACAATCGTTTGACTGCCTCATAAAAAATCATCGCCGCAATCAACACCAGCGACAATCCGTTAAACATCGCCGTCAAAATTTCAAAACGTTTGTAACCGAATGTCTTTTGCAGCGTAGTCTGTTTCTCGCCAAGTTTGAATGCCCACAATGCCATACCCAGCGAAAACGCATCGCTGAACATATGCCCCGCATCGGAAAGCAGGGCCAAAGAATTGGTCAGCCAGCCGCCGACCGCCTCAACCAGCATAAATCCGGCAATAACGAAAAATGAAATGCGCAATACCTGCTTGTTGGCGGTATGCGTATGCGCGTGCGAATGATCGTGATGATGTGCCATGATGGTTTTACCGTTTCAGACGGCCTTTTTATCCTGTTTCAAACTTTTCTCAAAATCTTCCAACATATCCAACTCAAAACGGCTGAATCCTGCACGTTCCCGTGCTTCGATATTGACGTAGCCGCGGAAGATAAACATATCGTAACGCGCAATCAGGCTGCGGAACAGGGCGACCGGTTCCAAACCGCGCTCACGGCAAAGATGCTGATACCAATGATTGCCGATGGCGACATGCCCCACTTCATCGCGGTAAATAATATCCAGCACATCGCAGGTTTCCACATCGCCGCGCTGTGCCACTTTTGCACGAATACCCGGCGTGACATCCAGACCGCGCGCTTCCAGCACCCGTGGCACCAAAGCCATGCGCAACAAGGGATCGTAAGCGGTTTTATACGCCATGTCCCACAAATGCCCGTGTGCTTCAAAATCGCCGTAATCGTAGCCCAAGCTGTTCAGACGGCCACGCATCAAGCCGAAGTGAAACACTTCTTCTTTCGCCACCCTTACCCAATCGCGTACAAACTGAAACGGCATATTGCGGAAACGATACGCCGCATCCAAAGCCAGATTAATCGCGTTAAATTCAATATGCGCAATCGCATGCAACATCGCCGCATAGCCTTCGACCGTATTCATCTTGCGCGGCGTAACCTCCGAAGGCGCAACCAAACGCGGACGCAACGGATGACCGGCAAAACGGCAATCCACGGGTTTCGACGCTTCAGCCGTCAAGCCTTCCGCCTCGCCCAACTGCGCAAACAAGGCCTGCGTCAATTTTCCTTTTTCATCCGGATTGTCCGACAGCAAAGCCTGTTCCAATAAAGGATAAGGATTCAGATACATACAAAACCATTGTTTTCAAAAGATAAATATTATAACTGTTTTAAAAAGCAAACAGAAAGACTATAATTTCACGCTTTCCGTAAAATGACATTAAATACCACACCAAGCCCTTATGCGTTTCATTAAAAAAACGTCAAAACCAAATACAGGCCGTCTGAAGAAATAAAATTATTTCAGATACTTGCTTGGATTTTTCATATTTACACAAATTAAACCCGCCATTCAGCCCCTTGCCTGTTACACCATAACGTCTATACTGAACCCATCTCTCCGAACAAGGAACCAAAACATGAAAACCAACCGACTGTTCACCCTGACCGCTGCCGCGCTGCTTTCTTCAGCCATCGGCTTTGCACAAGCCGGCGCAGTGGACGCACTGAAAAAATTCAATAATGACGCCGACGGTATCAGCGGCAACTTCAGCCAAACCGTTCACAGCAAAAAGAAAACCCAAACTACATACGGCACATTCAAAATCCTGCGCCCTGGCTTGTTCAAATGGGAATACACCAAACCCTACAAACAAACCATTGTTGGCGATGGCAAAACCATTTGGCTCTATGACGTAGATTTGGCGCAAGTAACCAAGTCCTCACAAGACCAAACCATCGGCGACAGCCCTGCCGCCATTCTCTCCAACAAAACAGCATTGGACAGCAGCTACACGCTGAAAGAAGACGGCTCTGCCAACGGCATCGACTATGTTTTGGCTACGCCTAAGAAAAACAACGCCGGCTACCAATACATCCGCATCGGCTTCAAAGGTGACAACCTCGCCGCCATGCAGCTGAAAGACAGCTTCGGCAACCAAACCAGCATCAGCTTCAGCGGTTTGAACACCAAGCCTAACCTTTCCAGCGGTATGTTCAAATTCACCCCTCCTAAAGGCGTTGATGTCTTGAGCAATTAAGCTTTCAACTGAAACACAAAGGCCGTCTGAACAACAGACGGCCTTTTATTTAGTTCAATTCAACATCAAACACACTGTTACTTTTGACCTTGAATGGCGGCGGCAATTTTTTCTGCGCCTTTTTTCGCCCAGTCTGCCTGCTTGGCTTCCACCATCACACGCACGACAGGCTCGGTACCAGATGCACGCAAGACCACGCGGCCTTTGCTTTCGAGTTCTTTTTCCACTTCAGCCAAAGCCTCTTTGGAAGCATCCTGCCAGTTTTGGCCTTTTTTGATGCGGACGTTAATCATGGTTTGCGGATACGGCTGCCAATCGGCGCAAACAGTGGCAAGGTCTTGATTCAAGGTTTGCAGTGCGGCCAAAACTTGCAGCGCGGAAATGATGCCGTCGCCGGTATTGTGTTTGTCCATGCACAAAATATGGCCGCTGGCTTCGCCGCCAATCAGCCAACCGCGTTGATGGAGCTGTTCCAACACATAGCGGTCGCCCACTTTGGCGCGGCAGAAATCAACGCCCTGCTCTTTCAAAGCAACTTCCATCGCCATATTGGTCATTACCGTACCCACCACGCCGCCGATTTCCACGCCTTCGTGCGCGCGTGCTTTGGCAATCACATAAATCAAGCTGTCGCCGTCATACACTTTGCCATTGCGGTCAACCATCATCAAACGGTCGCCGTCGCCATCCAAGGCAATGCCGTAATCGGCTTCATTTTGCAACACAGCGGCTTGCAAAGCTTTCGGATGGGTCGCACCGCATTTTTCATTGATGTTGTAGCCGTTCGGCTCATTACCGATACTGACCACTTGCGCACCCAATTCATGAAATACCTTAGGCGCAACCGCATAGCCTGCACCATTGGCGGTATCGACCACCAATTTCAGACCGCGCAAATCCAAATGGCTTGGGAAAGTGGATTTACAGAACTCGATATAGCGGTCATCCGCACCATTAATCCGGCGCGCGCGGCCAAGACGGCTGGACGGCTGGGTTTTCATTTCCTCATCGATTTTGGCTTCGATTTCCAACTCGATTTCATCGCTCAGCTTCACACCGCCTTCGGCAAAGAATTTAATGCCGTTATCGGAATAAACGTTGTGGGAAGCAGAAATCATCACACCTGCAGACAAACGCAAAGCACGGGTCAAATACGCCACACCCGGAGTCGGCAGAGGGCCGGTTTGAATAACATTAACACCGGCGGCGGTAAAACCGGCAATCAGCGCGGCTTCCAGCATATAGCCTGAAATCCGCGTGTCTTTACCGATCAAGACGGTCGGTTTGATTTCGCCTTCGTGCTGCACCAAAACCTGACCTGCCGCATAGCCTAATTTCAGGACAAAATCAGGATTAATAGGGAATTGACCGACTTCGCCGCGCACACCGTCAGTACCGAAATATTTTTTTGCCATGAGATAACTCCGTGATTGTTTTGTCGTATGTGAATATTGTTGAACTTCTTTAAAAGAATCTTGATTGTATTCGAAGGCCGTCTGAATCTTTCAGACGACCCTTGATCATGAGAATAATTTACTACTTCAGTATTATAGCAAGATCCGGATTTCCTGCACGAAAAAAGCGCATCCTTTTGCAGAATGCGCCTTCTATTCGAGATTCGAAATCAAATCTTAGAATTTAGCACCAGACTGATTAGCCATGTAATCAACTGCAGCTTTCACTTCATCATCGCTCAGGCTACCGTTACCGCCTTTGGCAGGCATTGCGTTAAAGCCTTCGAGTGCGTGTTTGTGCAGGGTGTCTTTACCTTGTTTGATACGAGGAGCCCAGTCTTCTTTTTTACCTACATGAGGAACACCTGGAACTGCGCCGCCGTGACATGCTTGGCAGTTGGCTTCGTAAACTTTTTTGCCGTCTGCGCCGCCGGCTGCTGGAGCTGCCGCACCTTTATCATCTGCTTTGGCCGCATCTGCTTTAGGGGCTTCTGCAGGAGCTGCACCTTCAGCCGCCGGAGCTGAAGCGGCTTCACCGGAAGCGGCTGCATCGGCAGGGGCTGCGGCATCAGGATCAGGGAAAGTACCGCCGGCTTTGTTGGCCATGTAAGTAATGACGCGTTTCAATTCTTGGTCGGTCAAATCAGCCGCACCGCCTTTGGCAGGCATTGCGTTGAAACCGTTCAGAGCGTGTTGGAACAAAGTATCGAAACCTTGTGCAATGCGAGGCGCCCAATCGCCTTTGTTTTCAAATTTAGGCGCTTTGGGAACGATGCTGTCCGCCGCGTGACATTGAATACAGATTTTGTTGAAAATCTGGTCGCCTTGACGCTCGCCGACTGGAATACCGTCGCCCAATTTCAGTTGGCCGACTGGCTGGATACGGGTTTGAGTCGCAGCTTCGGTTGTTTCGGCAACATCGCCGAATGAACCGCTTCCCGCCAGTTTGATCAGGAAGTAAATCACTGCAATGACAATAACGATACCGCTCACAAGGGTGAACAATGCAGAGCCTTGGGCTTTGTGGTCGCGGAGTTGTTTCATTTGGTAGGCCTCGCCGTTAGGTTAGGTTGTGCTGTAAGTTATAGTTTATGTGTTAAACGCAGTTAACAATATTTTGCTGGATTATACTGAATTCGCAAAGGCTTTCCAATCCATCTTGAGAAAAAGATACGCAAAAATCCTCAAAAAGGCCGTCTGATTCTTGTAAACCTTTGTAGTTATTTGAATATTCCACCCATGCAAAAGCGTGACCGCCAATGCCACTTTCTGACACTTTCAAGATAAACTTTGCCAATAAAGCCAATATGCGTTAACCTTACGGCTTTCGCACCCATAGCTCAGTTGGAAGAGTGTCAGTTTCCGAAGCTGGAGGTCACAGGTTCGATCCCTGTTGGGTGCGCCAATTATAAAGAGGCCGTCTGAAAGATGAAAATTTTTCAGACGGCCTTTTGATTTACTTCAAATAAAACTACATTCAATTTCAGATTAAACGGCTATTGCAACACTTTGGCAAATGCTTCGGCCACATAATCGATATTCGATGCATTCAATCCCGCCACACACATCCTGCCCGAATCAAGCAGGTAAACTGCAAACTCGTCACGCAGGCGGTGTACCTGCTCTACGGTCAAGCCTGTATAGCTGAACATGCCGCGCTGTTTGATGAAATAGCTGAAATCGCGATTGGGGATTTTGGCCGTCAAAACATCATAAAGTTTCTGACGCATGGCACGGATGCGGTCGCGCATGGCGTAAACTTCATTTTCCCACAAAGCGCGCAATGCTTCATTATTCATCACATCAGAAGCAATATATGCACCATGCGCTGCAGGGCTGGAATAAATGCGGCGGACGGTAAATTTCAACTGTCCGAACACCAGCTCTGCTTCTTCCTTATTGGGACACACTACGCTCAAGCCGCCAACGCGCTCACCGTACAGCGACAGGTTTTTCGAAAAAGAATTGCTGACAAACAAAGGCAGGCCCATTTCGACAGCTTTACGGATTGCATAGGCATCGCTGTCCAAATCTTCGCCGAAACCTTGATAGGCAATGTCCATAAACGGAATCAGCTTGTGCGTTTTAACGATGTCCAACACTTCATCCCATTGCGCTTGCGACATATCGACGCCGGTCGGGTTTTGACAGCATGGGTGCAAAATCAAGACGCTGTTTTCCGGCAAGGTTTTGAAAAACGCAGTCATTTCTTCAAATTTCACGCCGACTGTTTCAGGGTTGTAATAAGGATACGTCCCCACTTCAAAACCGGCGCCTTCAAAAATACCTTTATGGTTGTCCCAAGTCGGGTCGCTGACATAGGCTTTCGCTTCAGGGAACCAACGGTGCAAAAAGTCGGCACCGACTTTCAACGCCCCCGAGCCGCCCAAGGTCTGTATGGTCGCAACGCGCCCTTCTGCCAACGCCGGATTATCCTGCCCAAACAGCAAACGCTGAACCGCGCTTCGGTAAGTGTCCAAACCTTCCATCGGCAGATAAGGCGATGGGCGCGGTACGGCCGCACGCTCTGTTTCTGCCCGGCGGACAGATTCCAAAACCGGCATTTTGCCTTCGCCATCAAAATAAATGCCGATGCTCAAATTGACTTTTTCAGGACGCTCGTCGCGTTTGAAGGTTTCAACCAAACTCAAAATCGGATCGCCCGGATAATACTCGACATGACGGTACATGGTGCTTCCTTTGTTTTTAGACAGAATGAGGAAGATTGTGGCACTAAAAGACCTTATTTGCAAAATCAGGCCGTCTGAAAAATTCAGACGGCCTGATTATTTTAAAACGCTACCAATCTACCCGTTTCAAATCATTTTGCGCCAATACGTCCGCATGCTCGCTGCGGCTTTGATATTCCCTGTCCTGCAAAATGCGGCGGGCGACATAATTCAAATGCAGTTTGGCCGCTTCAGCCGCCTCGGCCGGTTTGGCCTGGGCAATGGCTTCAAAAATAGTGCTGTGCTGGGCAATCAGCGTCGGGCGCGGGTCTTCGGTTTGATGGATATAGATAATGCCGCTGCGTGTTTGCTGATAAAGCATTTTGAGCAGGCTGCTGGAAAGGTGGCTGAACAGGATATTGTGTGCGGCATCGGCAATGGTTTGATGGAAGCTGACGTCTGCTTCGGCTTGATGCTCCAAATTTCCGCTTTCGCAGGCCGCTTCAAATTTCTGCCGCCAAAAGTCAATGCGTTTCAAGTCGGCATCAGTCCGTCTTTCGGCAGCCAGCGCCGCCATACAGCCTTCAACGTGACAGCTGAAATCGAATACGTCTGTTTCCCAATTGGTATGCTTGCCGAGCAAATCCTGCCAGCTTTGTAAAAAATCCTGCTGCGGCTTGACGGAAACATAATAGCCATCGCCCTGCCGCGCTTCCAAAACCTGCTTGGCAATTAAAATATTCAACGCCACCCTGACCGACGGCCGCGATACGCCGAATTCTTCCGCAAGCGTACGTTCGGGAGGCAATTTACTGCCTTCTTCATAAATGCCGGTCGCGATACGTTCTTCCAAAACGGCTAAAACCTGATCGCTGATTTTTTGCGGACGAACCAATTTCGTCATGTTGTATTCCTGATGATTGAAGGACAGTTTTATTCAGACGGCCATAAATTGGATTGACCAATTGGCCGCCCATTCTAATCAATCCCCTATTTTTTCGTCAAGAAATGCCATTCTCCCCATCGCAAGCAGTTTAATTCAAACACATTCATTTTTTTTGATTAACCTCACCAATGCCTTCAAATCAATATTTTGGTATGACCAATCTTAGTAAACAACCTATACGCCAAAAATCTGAAAATATTGATTTAGATTAAAATCCCACCGCTTCTATTTTACTAGACTTTATATATAATACTTAGGTATTAGTTAATATAATTCCTAATAATAGAGAGAAACGATATGAAATACCCACCATTACTTATCTTACCCATTGCCTTAGCCGTATCCCAAGCATGGGCAGAGACTAACCCTACACCTGAAGAAACAGTTACCCTTTCCCCTGTCACCGTCACCGGCACACAACAACAAAAAGCCAATCGCGTTACTTTCAACCCCAAAGCTGCTTTGCAACCCCTCCCTGCCGGCGACGGGGCAGACCTTTTACAATCCGTGCCCAACATGAGCATCATCCGCAAAGGCGGCAGCTCGGGCGATCCGCTGTTCCGCGGTTTGGGCGGCTCGCGCCTCTCCGTCAATGCCGACGACCAGTTTATTTATGGCGGTTGCGGTATGCGCATGGACCCGCCGACTGCCTATATTCACCCCAATTCGTTTGATAAAGTTGTCGTTACCAAAGGCCCGCAAACCGTTACCCAAGGTATGGGCTTGGTCAGCGGCTCGGTGCAATTTATCCGCAAAGACCCTGATTTCACTGAAAAACCTTACAACGTTAACGCTACTCTGACGGCAGGCAGCAACGACCGTCTTGACGGCTCATTGGAAGCCGAGTTCGGCGGCAAATACGGCTATGTCCGCAGCAATATCTCCCATAACGAAGCCGACGACTACAAAGACGGCGACGGCAACCGCATTCACTCCAACTTCAAACGTGACAGCCAAATGCTGCAACTGGGCATCACACCGACCGAAAACACCACCATTGCCGGCACATACGAGCGCAGCAGGGCCAAGGTCGCCTACGCCGACCGCATGATGGACGGCAGTAAATTCGACCGTGATGCGTGGAATATCCGTTTTACCCAACGCAACCTCACCCCATGGTTCAGCGAGTTGGAACTGCGCTACGGTAAAAGCGAAATCGACCACGTGATGGACACATACAGCCTGCGTACCATCTACAATCCTGCCGGCAAGCAGATTAAAAATGCCAACAACCCTAAACGCAATACCGATACAGGCCGTCTGAAAGCTACTTTCGACTGGGACAAACTCAATCTGCAAACCGGTTTGGATTATCTGGACGACGTCCACGTCGCGCGTCATGAGCGTGGTGGCGATGGCTACAGCCACAAGCCTTACATGCCCAACCAAAGTTTCAAACAATGGGGTGTTTTCACCGAAGCCTCTTGGCAGCAAACCGATAATCAACGCTGGGTAGCAGGTTTGCGCCATGATCAAGTCAAAGCGCATTACGATACCGCACGCGTTACCGACCCCGTTTTGAAACATCAAAAATTCAATTTGAACTCAGGCTTCCTGCGTTGGGAAAGAAATACGGACAACGGTCTGAAATACTATGCCGGTTTCGGCATTGCCGAACGCGCGCCTGACTATTGGGAACGCCTGCGCTCCGAAAACAAAGCCATCCGCGCAGAGCAAAACCGCCAAATCGATGCAGGCGTAATCTGGAAACGTCCTAATCTCCACGCATCCGTATCCGTATTCGGCAGCGACATCAAAGACTTCATCATGATGGAGAGCAAAGACAAGATTTTCAACGTGCGCAACATCAACGCTTCACGCTTTGGCGGCGAAGCCGAAGTCAAATGGACATTTGCGCCTAACTGGGAAGTCGGCACCAGCCTCGCCTACACCCACGGCAAAAACCGTACCGACGGCAAACCTTTGGCACAAACGCCACCGCTCGAGTGGAACAACACCCTCGCCTTTGACAACGGCAAATTCAGTGCGGGCGCATTATGGCGCGTCGTGGCCAAACAAAACCGTTACAGCAAAGGCCAAGGCAATATCGTCGGCCAAGACATCGGCGCTTCTTCGGGCTTTGGCGTACTCTCGCTCAACGCTGGTTGGAAATTCAGCAAATACGCCACATTACAAGGTGGCGTGGACAACGTGTTCAACAAAAACTATGCTGAATTCGTCAGCCGCGGCGGCGACCCGTCTGCCGGTACACAAACCATGCGCGTGAACGAACCCGGCCGTACTGCATGGCTGAGACTGCAAGCGAAGTTCTAATCAGCCTCATGCGTATATAAAAAGGCCGTCTGAAAAATTTTCAGACGGCCTTAATATTTTTAATGATGTTTTTAAACAAACAGTCCGGCGAAACAATGCAACGCCGGACTGTTTGCTCTCTATCGGATTAAATCAAACCCAAAGAGTTGATGAACACGACAATAATCGCAATCGGCGCAAGATAGCGAAGCGCACCCAACCACAGGTAAAGCAGCTGTTTCGGAATGGTGCTGCCCATGCCCGCATCACGCAGGACAGACTGTTTGTCCTGAACCCATGATGTAAACACGGCAACGCTCAATGCGCCAATCGGCATGATGACGGCAGAAATAATGAAGTCCCACAAATCAAAAATAGTTTTTCCGAAAATCTTAAAATCGCCCCAAACGCCAAATGACAGCGCCGAAGGAATACCAACTATGAAAATCGCAATACCGGTTACCCAAGCGTGGCTGCTGCGCTTTTTCTCGTCTTGGCGGATGGTTGCCGCGATAACGGTTTCCAGCATGGAAAACGCGGAAGTCAGCGTCGCAAAGACAACCAACAGCATAAACACGGCAAACAAATACGTACCCATCGGCATTTTCATGAAGACCGCAGGCAACACGACAAAAATCAAACCAGGGCCTTGGCCGGGTTCAAAACCGAAGGCAAATACCGCAGGGAAAATCACCAAACCGGCCAGCAGCGACACAAACAGGTTCATCCACATAATCATATGGCCGGAGCGGAACATATCCTGATCCTTACCCAAATACGAGGCATAGGTAATCATCGCGGACACGCCAATACTCAACGCAAAAAATGCCTGACCCAAAGCAGTCAGCATCGTACCCGGTTTCAAATACGACCAATCCGGTTTCAACAAGAATGCCACGCCCTCCATTGCGCCGGGCAAGGTCAGCGAACGGATAGCCAGCGCGATAAAAAGGATAAACAAACCCGGCATCAACACGCGGTTTGCCTTTTCAATGCCGTCTGAAATGCCGCCTTTAACCACCCAAATGGTAATCAGCATGAACAAGCCTTGGTAAAACAGCGAACCAAACGGTGAAGAAATCGTGTTGCCGAACAAGGCTTCAAAGTCTGCGCCGGCATGAATTTCACCGGTAAAGCTGTGCACGACGTAGTTCAATACCCAGCCGCCGACCACGCTATAAAACGACAGCAAAATAAAACACGCGGCCACACCCATGCGGCCGACCCACGGCCACTGCGAACCCGGGCGCAATACTTTAAAGGAATCAATGGCGTTTTTACCGCCTGTACGGCCGATGTAAAACTCAGCCAGTTGAACCGGTAAAGCCACCAAAATGGTGAAAATCAAAAACAAAAGAAAGAATACGGCGCCGCCGTTGGTACCGGCTGTATAAGGGAATTTCCAAATTGCACCCAAACCGATGGCCGAGCCTGCCGCAGCAAGCACAAAGCCGATTTTGGATGACCAAGACGAATGATTGCTCATGATGTAAGTTTAAGAAACGTGAAGATGCCGAATTGTAACAGGGTGAAGTCAAGCCGTGAGTGGCTGACGGACAGCCGATAAGCAATTCGCACGGATGGTGCGTACTTATCAAGCAAATTGGCATGAATTTTTGATAATTAAGCTTTTAATAGCACAAAACTAATTTTTATATTTTAAATTTGACGATTTGTTTTAAAAATAAGCATATAAAAGGCCGTCTGAAACCTTGTTTCCAAGTTTCAGACGGCCTTTATCTTGAAACCGTTTTATTTTTTCATGGCATCAGTCAAAACTTTGACATTGTAGCGGTACATGCCGATGTAACTGTTGGCCGGTGCGCCACCCAGTGCATCGGAATACAAACGTCCGCTGACATTGACGCCGGTTTCTTTGGCGATACGGTCAATCATGCGCGTGTCTTTGATGTTTTCGGTAAAGACGGCTTTAATGCCCTCGCGTTTGATTTGACGGATGATGGAAGCCACTTGTTTGGCAGACGGCTCGGCTTCGCTGCTCACGCCTTGAGGGGCGATGAATTCAATATTGTAGCGTTTGCCCATGTACGTGAACGCATCGTGTCCGGTCAAGACTTTACGCTTGGCGGCAGGTACGGCATTAAAGGCAGCCTGCGCATCGCTGTGCAATTTTTTCAGCTGCATTTGATAGTTGCCCAAACGTTGCTGATAGTAGGTTTTGCCTTCAGGGTCGGCTTGAATCAGCGCATTGGCAACGTTTTGCGCATAAGTACCCATCAAGACGGGGTCGGTCCAAACGTGCGGGTCAAATTCGCCGTGATCGTGATGATGGCCTTCATGATCGTGGTCATGATGATGGCCGCCCTCTTCTGCTTTCAAAGCCTGAATGCCTTTGGTCGCTTCGGCGAAAGGCACTTTGCTTTGTTTAACTGCGCGTTGTACATCGGCGGCTTCCAAGCCCAAGCCGTTGAGCAATACCAATTTTGCGCTGCGGATTTTTTTGATGTCGCCGCTGGTCATGTGGTAGGCATGGCTGTCTTGGTTGGCACCCACCAAGCTTTGAACGGCCACGCGGTCGCCGCCAATCTGTTTGGCCACGTCGCCCAAAATGCTGAAGCTGGTGACAACAGGCAACGGAGCGGCATAAGCGGCACCGGTCAATAATGCGGCAACGATGCCGAGTTTCCAATGTTTCATATTCTCTCCAGTGATATAACGTAACATTAACATCATCATAAGACAGACTGTCTGATTATTCAAGCGGCCGTCTGAAAAATCATGCCGTACGGTGTTTCTTACGGCGCAACCATTTTGCCAAAATGCCGCCTTCCCAACCGAACACGACGGAAATCAGGTAAAACGTGCCGCAGCATAAAATAATCGCAGGGCCGGACGGGATTTCGATATGATAGGAAAACAACAGTCCTGCCAAGCCGCAAAGCAAAGCCAATGCGACAGACAAAATCATCAGCCAACCCATGCTTTTCGCCCACAGTCTGGCAGTAATCGCCGGCAACATCATCAAGCCGACCGACATCAGCGTACCCAATGCCTGAAAACCGGCAACCAGATTCATCACGACCAGTACCAAAAACAACACATGCCAAAAGCCGCCCTTACCGCCGACAGCCTTGAGGAACAAAGGGTCTATGCTTTCCAACACCAGCGGGCGGAACATGACCGCCATCAGCAAAATAGTGACACTCGCAGAAACGGCAATCAGCTGCAAAGCCGGAATATCCACCGCCAACACCGAGCCAAACAGCAAATGCAGCAAATCGACGCTGCTGCCGTTTTTGCTGACCAAAACCACGCCGATGGCAAGGCTGCTCAAATAAAATGCGGCAAAGTTCGCGTCTTCTTTCAATGAAGTAAACCGGCTGACCAAACCGGCCAACAAAGCCATCAGCAAACCGGCCACGAAACCGCCGACGCTCATCGCAGGCAAACTCAAACCGGCAAACATATAGCCAATGGCCGCACCGGGCAAAACCGCATGGCTCAAGGCATCACCCACCAAACTCATGCGGCGCATTACCAAAAATACACCGACAGGCGCCGCGCTCAATGCCAGGCAGAAAATCGATGCCAGGGCATAGCGCATAAAGTCAAATTCGACGAACGGCGCGACGACCAAATCATATAAATCCATGTTTTATCGCTTTTTTCTTAATCTCTGAAAGCCTTAGGCCGTCTGAAAAATACTAACTTTCAGACGGCCTTGTCCATTAAACCGCGCACCAATCGGCCACTTCCTGTTTCTGCATCATTCGGTTTGCCTGCGCCAAAAATTCATCGGTTAACACATTTTCCGTCGCACCGGCAGTCACTTTTTCACGCGCCAAAAGCAGCGTGTTGGCAAAATATGCCCTCACCTGCTCGTAATCATGCAACACGGCAATTACCGCCTGACCGTCCTGATGGCATTGGCGCAAAACTTCCAACAGCGCATAAGTCGTCCGCGCATCCACCGCGTTAAATGGTTCGTCCAGTAGCAAAAATTTGGCATCCTGCACCAGCATCCGCGCAAACAATACGCGTTGGAACTGACCATTGGACAAGTGCGCGATTTGGCGCGTGGCAAAATCCTGCATTTCTACGCGTTCCAACGCCACCATCACGCGCTTTTTCTGCTCCGCGTTCACGCGTCCGAAAAAGCCGATTTCATACCACAGCCCCATCGCTGCCAGTTCAAACACCGTCATCGGCTGGCTGCGGTCAATGTCCGACTGCTGCGGCAGATAGGCAATATCCTTGCGCGCCATATTTTCATAGCGCACGCTGCCCGTATCCGTCTTCTGCAAGCCCATAATGGCTTTGAGCAGGGTCGATTTACCCGCGCCGTTCGGCCCGAAAATCGTCCACATTTTGCCATCTTCAAACACCATATCGACATGGTGCACCACCGGCCTGCGCTGATAGCTGACCGTCAGATTTTCCACCACGATACTCATGGCGATACCGCCCAAAAATATACAGCCCACAACGCCGCCAATGCGACAAGCGCAATCAGCAGCCTTTGCAGCAATCCGGTCAACAATACAGAATTCATAAGCCTAAAACCGCCCTTGTCCAAATACGGACAACAGGCCGTCTGAAAGAAAATTAAAACATTAAAATGATACTGTATAACGTTAACCCTGTAAATTTCTTTCGTTTTCAGACGGCATCGGGCAAAAGGCCGAATATCGGTTACAATCCGTTTTTTATTTGATGATTGTCCTATGTCTATTCCACTCTTAAACGAAAAACTCAATACCGAAACCGCCCGCATTTCATGGGAAGAGCTGCAACCCCACTTCGCACGCGGTGCCGCCGTCTATGTTGCGCCCGATTTGGATTTGATTGCCGTCGCCCGTCATGTTGCCGAAGATGAAGCCGCGCCATTGAAACAATGGATGGAACAAGGCAAATTCGGTGCCATCAGCGATGATATGGCACGCACATTTTTAGCGGATAAGCAGGAAATGTGGGCGGTTGTCGTAGCGCCGTGGGTATTGGTACAGCCTTGCAAAGACTGATAAGGTCGTCTGAAAAATAAAACCGGAACATTTCCCATGTTCCGGTTTTATTTTTCAGACGACCTATTGCAAAGTAAAGCCTGCTTTGAATTCAAGCTTCGGCACCCCGATAACGAAACGTTTGCCGATGCTGTCTTCAAACTCATACGCGCCTTCGATACTGCCCCAAGGCGTGCTGATTTGCGAACCGCTGTTGTACTCATAGGCTTCGCCCGGGTACAAAACAGGTTGCTCTTCAATCAGGCCAACATGACCGACCTGCTCTGTCTCACCGTGTCCGTCGGTGATTTCCCAAAAACGCTGACGCAAAGTAATGATTTTATCACTGCGGTTGCAGATGGTGATCAGATAATTGAAGGCGTAACGGTCGCGATAGACGTCGCTCTGACCGGCCATATAACGCGGCTCCACGTTAATCTCGATTTCATTCATAATTGTTTACCCCGTATGGTATTTATTTTATTTCAATATCCGGATAATTCCGGCGTGCCCGCCCTATTTTTGCAAAGGGTCGAAACACTTAAAACGCATCACGCGATCCAATAAAACAGGCCCAAGACCATCAAGGTCATCACAGCCGCAATCAAATCATCAAGCATAATGCCTAAACCTCCATGAATCCATTGGTCAAACCATTTTATCGGCCATGGTTTCAACGCATCAAACAAGCGGAAAATAACAAAAGCTGCCAGCCACCAGCTCCATTTAAACGGAATCAGCGACAGCACCAACAGCATCGCGACAATTTCATCCCAGACGATACCGCCGTAATCCTGAATGCCCAGTTCCCTCTCGGTATAACCGCAAATGCGGATGCCCCAGAAAAACAAGGCAATACACAATAAAAGCAATATCCAGCCGTCTATGCCCAACAGGCACAATACAAAAGCCAGAGGTAATGCTGCCAGCGTTCCGGCCGTACCCGGCGCAACCGGCGACAAGCCGCTGCCGAAACCGAATCCTAAAAAACACAATGGTTTGTGCAACAGCCAAGAAAAAGTAGGTTTACGTTCAGCCAAAATGATCAAATCCTAAAGAAGTCAGTTCCAATACGCCGCCTTCGGCATCCAAAATATTCAGACGGCCTGAGTCAGTCATTTTACCAATTCGGGCGACCGGTACGCTACTTTGTTCCGCTACCTGATAAACGCGTTCCCTATCTTCTGGAGCAGCAGTAAAAATCAGTTCGTAATCATCGCCGCCGGCTAATACCGCCGACAACCATTGTTCGCGCGACAAAACGTTTTTCAATTCAGGCAACGACGGCACACAATCGGCAAATATTTCCGCCCCGACAGCAGAGGCTTTTAAAATATGCCCCACATCTTGAGCCAGGCCGTCTGAAACATCTTGCGCGGCATGGGCAAACGGCAACAATGCCTGCCCCAATGAAACGCGCGGTTCCGGACGGAGCAATTTATCATCGCAAACTGCCATGATTTCAGACGGTAATTGATAATGCCCCAGATGTTTGTTCAAAGCAGCGGCAGCCAAACCCAACCGACCCGATACCCAAATATCGTCGCCGACTTCGGCCGCATCACGCCGCAGGGCATTCCCTGTCGGAACTTCACCTACTATTGTTACATTAAAGACCAAATCGCCTTTGGTGGTATCGCCACCAATCAACACCGTATCAAAACGCGCGGCCAAAGCAAAAAAGCTATCGCAAAAACGTTTGAGCCAGTCTTGATTCAATTCAGGCAGCGCAGCACTGAGCAACACCCAACGTGGTTTGGCACCCATAGCGGCCATATCGGATAAGTTTACTGCAAGCATTTTCCATGCCAAATCTTCAGGTGAAACATCTTCAAAAAAATGTCTGCCCTTAACCAACATATCAGCGCTAAAACATAAATCAAATCCGTTACTTGGGCGAATAATAGCGGCATCGTCCCCTATGCCCAAAATCAAACCTTCCGATTTTTGTCGCTGCAAATATTGTCTGATAAAGTCAAATTCCGTCATATTTATCCAATACAACTATAACTTAGATTACTATATCTAATTTTGTGCCAGCCTGATGTTTGCCTGCTAAAACGTCAAACATTACACTTCAACATTATTTAGATATAAAACTCAATAAGTTAAAGGCCGTCTGAAAATATAGATTTCAGACGGCCTCATGTTCTCAAACCACTCTGAGCAGGTAGATTTACAGATAGACGATTTCGCCTGTCCGCCCCCTGCTCTCTTGACTTGCCCACCAAATAAATTGCGGCAGGACATCTTCGTAGTTTTTACGTTCGCTTTTCGATTCGCCCGGATGCGATTTAATACGTTGCGGCGAATTGATGGCGCCCGGCACCAAAACATTGGCACGCAGGTTGTCAAAACGTTCCCACTCGTCCGCGGCCACTTTACACAAATAATTGAGCGCAGCTTTGGAGGCACCGAAACCGCCCCAATAGGCTTGCGGTTTTTCGCCGTGGCTTTCGCCGACAAAAATCACAGAAGCATCTTCGGATTGCTTCAACAATGGGAACAGCGCACGGGTCAGGCCCATAGGCGCAACGGTATTGATACGGTATTGGTTGACCCATTCCGATACGGTTTGGAAATCCAATGGCGACAAGGCATAGAAATAGCTGGCGCAATGCACCACGCCATCCAATTTTCCGCCGGTAGCTTCATCAATGGTTTCCGCAAACTGTTTAAATTCTTTTTCCTCAGCGCTCATCAAATCAAAGCAGATGGCAAACGGCTCTGGGCTGCCCGCAGCCACAATGGCATCATATACTTTTTCCAAACGCTTTTGATGACGCGCCACCAAAATGACAGTCGCTCCGGCCGCCGCATAGGCTTTGGCAACCTGCTCGCCCAAGCCTTGGGATGCGCCGGTAACCAAGATGGTTTTGTCCGCTAATGTCGTCATGACTTTTCCTTGAACTTTATGGTTTCGGATATTGTATCGGCTTGGTAAGTTTTGTAAAGTCAAAAAGGCCGTCTGAACATTCAGACGGCCTCAGTTTATTCAAACCGCAAATCCAGCATAAGCTTTTCAGCCGCGGCAAAACCTGACTGAACCGCCGCTTCCAATGTTGCAGGATAGCGCGGATGGAGGTAGTCGCCGGCCGGATAAATACGGCGATGGTGCAGCCATGAGAAATCAGGTTGTACAAAATCAACCGTTGCCGCCGTAGTCGCGCGTTTTTCCGTAATAATGCGTACGGCTTCGGGTTTATCCAAATCCGGACAAACCCGCTTAATGTCCGCATGAATTTTCTCGGCTAAATCTTTATCCTTCCAAGCCTCGGTGTAATCGGAAACGCTGATGACAACCGCGACTTCATTATCCGGCAAACCCAATGCCCCCCGATGCAGCACCCATTGCGCCGTACCATCGTCAAGACCGGTTAAAGGCGCAGGTAGTTTGACTGTTTGGGCATAACGCAAATAAACCGTAGTAATCGCATGGTAATGCAACGATTGATAGGCCGTCTGAATATAGTCAGGCGTATCTTCAGGCAAAAGCGCGTCAACATGATATGGCGCAACAGCCAAAACAACCGCATCAAATACTTCGCCATTGATTTCAATTCGTCCATCAATATGATGGTTTAAATGGGAAACACGAGTTTCAAGATGTATCTTTGCACCATGCTTGTGCAGAAAATCCAAAGCCGGTTCGGCTACGATCCGCCCTAAATCCTGCTTAGGCAAAAGATAATCACTGTTCGCCTTTTCAGACCACACACCATCATTCAATACATTACATAAAATGCGCAACGATGCCTGTTCTAACGGCGTATTTAAAGCACCCCAAACCAAAGGTTGCCAAAATTGGCCAAGCAGGCTGCGCGGAACATTTCGTGTTCTCAACCACTTTGCAACCGTCAAATCGGTTTTATGATGAGCTGCCCAACGTCGCAATGCCGACATATCCGACAGCAATTTGATTTTCAATGAAAAAGAAAGATTTTTCACACGTAGGATGCCGACAAGCAAATGCCAAGGCGCAGGCAGAGAGGCCGTCTGAAACTGTAATCCTTCATGGATGTACCATTGCAAAGGCTGGCGTAAAAAGGCTGACTCGGGTTGAACGCCAATATGTTGCATCAAAGTTTGAACACCATGATACGCGCCCAACAAGATATGCTGCCCATTATCCAAAAAGCTGAATCCATCATTTTTCCCGGCTAAGGCACGCGCTCTACCGCCAGCCTGTCTCCCAGCCTCAAACAAAGCAATATCAGCTCGATGAATCAGAGAAACCGCCGCAGACAGACCTGCCCAACCGGCACCAATCACAGCAATTTTTGGACGCTGAGTATTCATGGTTTAAATCCAAACAGCCAAGTTTTCAAAGCAATACGTTTTTTACGGGGAGAAGGAATCGCAATTTTGTAAGTCAACACATTTTGCACACCATCGCGGTCGATTTCATTTAACAACGCATAATAAATAGCCGCCATAATCAGACCGACTTTTTGCGATTTCTTATCCTCAGCCGGCAAAAGCAATATCGCTTCACGATAAGTTTCACGCGCCCTATTCACTTGAAATTGCATCAATTTTGCAAAATTGTCTGTCGGTTTGCACTGCATGATTACATTGGCAGGTACATCAAACTTCTGCATTTCCTCTATCGGCAGATAAATTCTTCCCTGTCGCGCATCTTCGCCCACATCGCGAATAATGTTCGTCAACTGCAAAGCCAAGCCCATTTTGTCCGCATATTCCAAAGTTTTCTGATTGGAAAAACCTAAAATCCGCGCAATAAGGCACCCCACTACCCCTGCAACACGGTGGCAATACAGCTTTAATTCATCAAAACTACCATAACGAGCCTGCTCCAAATCCATCTGCATGCCATCAATCAAAGCGTCAAATTCATTCTTCGGCAAATCAAAATTTGCCCGAATATCTTTTAAAGCTTGATGAACGGGATGCTCAGGCATCTCATTATTAAATACTTTCTCCAAATCACTGCGCCACCAATTCAAGGTAATCTGGGCCACATTCGGATCGGTACAGCCATCAACCACATCATCTAGTTCGCGACAAAAAGCATATAAAACAGTGATCGCATTCCGTTTTTCTACCGATAAAAAACGAAAGCCGGATAAAAAACTGGAATGGCTTTCGGCAGCCTTTTGATGACAATAATCCAAAGCAAGCACTGTGTATCCTAAAAATATTGTTATAAATAATTAGCAGGGATTTTATCTGTATTTAAAAAAGTACGCCAATATCAAAAACTCATCTTATAACAAGGCCGTCTGAAAACTATTCTTAAGTATCTTTCAGACGGCCTAATATCCTACGTCACCAATATCGAAACCAGCAGCATCACCACCAACAGCTGTACCAAAGAGTAGCCCCTCTGTATAGTTGCCCTATTCCATTTTCTGTCAAATGCCTTTAAGTACATATCT
>NZ_KV810206.1:0-2136 GCF_001812725.1 Neisseria sp. HMSC067G12
CAAAGAGTGGGAAGGGGATGGGTGGAACGGAAGGCGGAGCGGGAGGAGGCGGCCAACAGAAATCGGGGACGGTAAAGACAACGCGGAACTTGCTGCTTTTACGGGCGATTTTATTGACGGCCATTGGGTGCTCCTGTTGGGGGGATGGGGTCGTCTGAAAGGAGGGGGAGACGACCTTACGGGGCGTTAGAGCTTGGGAAAACCTATGTTTACTCAGTATCTCTAATATTCATATTTCCTGGTGAAATACCTACTTCTGATTCTACAAAAAGTTCCCCATCCTCCTCTACGATAAATGAATTTCCAGTTCTAAATATTAAATTATATAATCCCTCATAAAATTTACCTCCCAAATAATATAAATTTCCAGAATCAGGAATAAAATAAATTCTTCCCAGTTAATCAATAAGGATTTCTCGGTTATCTGCAAAGCCGAAATTTCTTAATTTTTTGCCAATAGATTTTTGATAAAAAATATAATCCTCATCATCTATCGAATAGTCAACTAAGGTATTTGTAGTTTCCCCAAAGTTATGCAGTACCGTAGATAGAAAGATGCGTCCATTACTACGATAATAAGCGTCATAGCTAATTGTTAAATACCATATTTCTCTTAGAAATTTTTTTACATTATCAGGTAACTCCTCTAAATGGTGGGGTAGAGAATCTAAAATAATTTCTCTATTCTCATACCAGCCTGAAGCAATCATTTTCTTAAAAAAATCTGAGTGTATTTCGTATGGTTGTTTCATAAATACTTCTTATTATTTTACTGTAGTATTTTAGAATGAAATATTCAGCCTTATTGACGCCTGTTTGGAGTCATAGATGAACAAAAGGGAATTCCATGCCAATTCAGGTCCTTTAAATTCGAGTACTGGAGCACTTTTTAGTACACAATATGATTTTAAAGAAGGATATAAATTAAGAAAATTTTGAATAATTTTTGATTCTAAGATGTTTTTAGTTAAATAAAAATAGTCATTGAATAAGATATCAATTTCTTTTTTGTATATGTCAATAAATATTTTTCCTTCTTCTCCAAGGTAATAAATATTTTCTTGAAATAAATAAATACCTTCTTGTATATTTTTAAAATTTATTAATTTAGTTTTTTCTTTAATGTCTTTAATATCATTAAAGTTTAAGGAGAGATTATTGATGACAATGTTTTTTTGTTGTATAAATAATTTAATTTGATTCATATGTAATTTTACCTCCTAAAAGATCGAAGTTTGCCAGTACTTGTTAATTTCGGTTTATCTATATCTCGAATATAATATTGGGTTGCTCCCCCATCGCCATATTTTTTATTTGCTTTTGCTTTTGATTTTCCTACGCAAATATCTTCTTCTACTACAAATATATGTAATTGTTTTCTCATGTCACGTGCGGCATTAGCATTTCCACTATGTCTCACCTGTACAGAATCGTTAAATGCTCTGGCATTTCCTCTTGCAGAACGTACAGCGTATCCTCGAACAAAATAATTCCCAGGGGCAGAAGCCATACCTGCCGGCCCATGTGGATACAGTGTAAACAATATTGTCCCTTTTTCTAGGACAACATTTTTCCAATTATCCACACCTGGATAGTCCTTACTTCCTTGCCAGCCAGCCGCTTCACCGGCAGGATCTTGTCCTGCACATGGATCATTACATGTTCCAGGCGATTTTTTAGAACTTAACCCTAATGGGTCAGCCCACATTTGACTGTTTTGTAAAGCCCAATAGAGGTTACTACCACCAGCCAATCCAATCGGATCCTGATTCACAAACCGACCCGCATCAGGCTCATAATACCTGAAGAAGTTGTAATGCAGCCCTGTCTCACGGTCAGCGTACTGGTTTTGCAATCGGAAGGGTTGGTATGCGTTATACGTTACCTTGGTTTCCTCTTTCAGACGACCCCAGCCGGTGTAGTTGCCGAACCATAAGAGGTTGCCGTCCTTATCGGTCATCTCTCTCGGGATACCGATTTGGTCGCAGTGGAAGTAGTGGGTTTGCTGTTTGCTTTCACCATCTTCGTTGGTCCAGTTGCATACCTGCGCCAAGGGTTCGTAGCTGTCGGGATCGGTGTAGAGATAGGTATACCTGCCGTCAGGGTGGACTTCCTGCAAGAGGTGGCTGCCGTCCC
>NZ_KV810206.1:2236-3356 GCF_001812725.1 Neisseria sp. HMSC067G12
TGCCTATCCTTCTGCCCAAGGCGTCGTAGGTGTAGGCCCAAGTCTCTTTCGTGCCGTCTTTTTTGAAGATTTCGGCTTTAACCAGCTGGTCGTGCAGGTCGTAGAAATAGTTCTGTACTTCGCCGTCGGCCAGTTCGCGGTGGATCAGGTTGCCGAGCTCGTCGTAGTAATAGGTCGTGCCGTTATAGGTTTTCAGGCGGTTGTCGGGGACGGTAAGGCTGTTGAGATCGGACAGGATATTGTGCGCGGGGTCGAAAGCGAACACTTCATTACCCGCTTTGGTAATCCGGCCCAGTTTGTCGTATTCGAAATGGGTCGTGCCCGTCCGTTGGTCGGTACTGTGGGTCAGGTTGCCGGTACGGTTGTAGCCGTAGCTGCGTTTGACGGCATAAGCCGATGTTACTGCATTTTTAGCTGTTTCGGTCTGCGTCAGCTCGTTGAGTGCGGCAATTTGCCTTTTCAGACGGCCTAAGGGATCGAGTTCGTAACGGCTGGCAAGCTTACCCTGGGTGCGGTAGATTTCACGGTGCAGCTTATCGCGTTCGATGTCGGAGATGACTTCGTCGTCGAGGCTGATTTGGTGCAGGTGGCCGCTGCCGTAATACAGGTAGTTGATTTGTCTGCCGTCGGGCAGGACGGTGGCGGTACGGTTGCCGTTGAAGTCGTAGTGGTAGCGGATGCTTTCGGTAACGGGCAGGTACAGCATGTCGTACTGCGCATCGCGCCAGTCGGTTTCGGGCAAACCGTTTTGTGCGTTCTCTTCCTTAGCCGGTACCCTCCATTGGTGCTGGCCGATGATTTGGCCGTTGCCGTTGTAGTCGAAGCAGGTAATGCTGTGGCTGTTGGCGGCACGGACGAGGTTGCCGTCCAGGTCGTATTGGTAAACGGTTTCCTGAACCTTGTCGTTGTTGCGGGCGAGGGTATGGATTAAGCGTCCCAATATATCGCGTTTGAACTCGGTAGTCCGCAGCGGGGCTTGGCCGTCAAGGCCGTCTGAAAGCGAGGCAGCGTCTTTTTTGGGGACGGGTTGTCCGCCCAGCTGCGCCATCAGTTTGGCGGCAAGGGAGGCATCGTCGCCGAATTCGCGCTGCTCGACCAGTTCGTTGCCGGCGTTGTAGCG
>NZ_KV810207.1:0-305 GCF_001812725.1 Neisseria sp. HMSC067G12
CGTCAAGACCGTTAAGACGGTTGAACGTCGAACATTATGGGAGAGCGAGTCATGAACATCAAATGCCCGAACTGCGGGGCGGTGCATAGCCTGGACAGCTTAATCAATGACGCAGACGCATCAGCGGTATTAAAGGCTGTGTTGGAGATGGATGTGGAATTGGGCAAGGCGGCGATACGGTATATCGGTTTGTTCCGCCCCGCCAAGTCCCAGCTCTCTTGGGCGCGTACCGCGAAACTGCTGAATGAGTTGCTGCCGATGATTAAGGCACAGGAGGCGGCACGCGACGGGGTTTGTTTCCCCGC
>NZ_KV810208.1:0-379 GCF_001812725.1 Neisseria sp. HMSC067G12
CAGTGGACGGACTGCCGCTCAAACGCACCAACGCACTGGGCCATACCTTCGCCTATGCCTACGACAAAGCCCGCCGGCTGACCGTCCTTACCAATGAAAACGGCGAAACCTACCGTCTCGATTACGACCAAACCGACAACCTGATCCAAGAAACCGGCTGGGACGGCAAAATCACCGCCTACGGCTACGATGCCGCCGGACAACTGGTCCAACAGACCGAATACGGTCAAAGCGCTGATAAAGGCCGTCTGAAAGACCGTCCCGAGACTTGGCACATCCATCATTTCAAACGCAACATCCTCGGACAACTGATCGAAAAACAAAGCCGTAAAGTCTCCGGCCGCGACGGACAAAGCAAAGACGAAGGCATCAGCCGCAC
>NZ_KV810209.1:0-7270 GCF_001812725.1 Neisseria sp. HMSC067G12
TGCCCATGTTCCCCGAGCATTCTTGTTATGTTGAGTTGTTTTCCGGTGGCGCAGCGTTGTTCTTTATGCGCCCAACGCCTGCTAAAGTAGAGGTACTCAACGACATCAACGGACAGCTCATCAATCTCTATCGTGTGGTACAACACCATTTCGACGAGTTCGTCCGTCAGTTCGAGTGGACGCTGACCAGCCGCGAGACATTCTCCTGCCTGCAAAACACGCCGCCCGAATGCATGACAGATATTCAACGTGCCGCTCGTTTCTTCTACCTTCAGCACAACGCTTTCGGCGGCAAAACCGTCCAGCAGCATTTCGGGACAGCTACCACGTCAAAAGCGTGGGATGCATCTCAGATTGAGGTTAAATTAAAGGCTGCTAAAGACCGTTTAAAAGGTGTTTATATAGAGAATGAATCGTGGGATCGTTGCTTCAAGCGATATGACCGTGAGCATACCTTCTTCTATGCAGACCCACCATATTGGCAGACCGCAGGCTATGACCAATCATTTGGCTGGGAGCAGTATGAATTACTGGCCAAGGTAATGGCAGAGAGTAAGGGTAAGGTCATGCTATCCATTAATGACCACCCTGATATCAGGGAATTGTTTAAAGATTTCCGTATCACCCAACTGGAGCTGGCTTATACAATCGGAAGAAATAAAACTGGTAAAGCCAGTGGAGAATTGGTCGTATGTAATTGGTAAAATAAAAAGCGACGGTAGCGTCGCTTTTCTTATTTCTCATCATCCGATATAGTGCAAAAGCTGTCGAAACTTTCGCGGGACCTAGAGTGCAAAAGTTACTGCAACAAAGTGCAAAAGTCGGCGGCGGCTTACAAAAGGCCGTCTGAAACTTTAAAAGTTTCAGACGACCTTTTTCAAAATCATCAGAATTTAAGGTTAAACAGTATTTCAATACCCTGTACTTACCTGTTCCTATTTTCGCAGCTGATGTGTCTTTAAGACAAATAAAAAAGCACTGATATAATCAGTGCTTTTTAAATAATGGCGCGGCGGACGGGGCTCGAACCCGCGACCCCCGGCGTGACAGGCCGGTACTCTAACCAACTGAGCTACCACCGCGCATCCACTGTCAAAGACAATGAAAGGAAACTTGGTGGGTGATGACGGAGTCGAACCGCCGACATTCTGCTTGTAAGGCAGACGCTCTACCAACTGAGCTAATCACCCGATAAGCTGACATTAAATCAAAAAATCAGGCTACGCGCAAGATTTTTATTTAAATAAAAATATATCCCATTGAAAGAATATGGAATATTTTATTTAACCTCAAAAATTACCAATATACCGTTCTATCAATCAAAAATCAAATGTCCCAATTTATCCGCTTTAGTATGCAGATAACGTTCATTTTCCACATTTTCGCCGACATGTAATGCAATCCGTTCGACCACATTAATGCCGGAATCTTTCAATGTTTGGATTTTTTCAGGATTATTGGTCAACAACTTGACTTCACGAATATGCAGATAATCATAAATCTGCTTGGCCAAAGTGAAGTCGCGTGCATCAACAGGAAGGCCGAGCGCTACATTGGCCTCAACCGTATCCAAGCCCTGATCTTGCAGACGATAAGCACGGATTTTGTTTATCAAACCAATGCCCCTGCCTTCTTGGCGCAAATATACGATAACGCCACGCCCTTCTTTCTGAACGGTCTGCATTGCTGCTTGAAGCTGAGGGCCGCAATCACATTTCACCGAAAATAAAGCATCGCCAGTCAAGCACTCGGAATGAATACGTGACAACACAGGCAGGCCGTCTGAAACATCGCCCATCGTCAATGCAACATGCTCCTGACCACTCTCTTCTTCAAAGCCGTGCATGGTAAATTCGCCCCATTCCGTAGGCAAACGGCATGACGCGACAAACTTCAACGCGTTACTCATTTTCCGCTTCCTCGCTTTCAGCCACGCCCAACAGATTTTTCAAAGAATCCAACAGCGCCAAGGCAAGGGCAATCCAAGCCACCAATACTTCATCGGGCGCGCCGTCTTTGACATCAAACTCGGCATGTACCACACCCAAAACCGCACCGCTGGGCATACAGACAGGAACTGAAATCTGACTCAAACCGGGATGATTGCGTTCGTCCGACAATTCACCAATTTCCTGCCAATACGCCACATTCTGACAAACATTCATCCAACCGCTTTGCGCCGTACGCACAGCCAAAAAAGCCTGTCCGGACTGCTCGTCGATTGGAATCACATTTTCCAACGGCACGCCCCAACGGCTCAGTCGAACCAGAGACAACGCGCCATCTTTCGGAAACGCTGTATAAACCGCTGCGCTTTTCAAATGCTCGGTGCGCTCGGCAACCGAATCCAAAGCCATAAAAATCTGTTTCAGCAACAATTCATGTTCGGCATCAACATAATCCGCCAACTGCCAACCGTCTTCAGACGGCCACAAAATCGAACGCTCAACAGAAGCATTTCCCATTTTAATCACAGCCTGGGCAGTCAAATAAGCAACATGTATCTCATCCGCAGGCAACTTCAAACCTTGCGTCTGCAAAAAATCTTTAATCAATAAAGCAGGCATCTGCCCTTCCTCACCAATAGTAAAGTTGAGGCCGTCTGAAAACAAACCCTGCTTTCAGACGGCCGGAATAAACCATTATATAAGGGATAAGCCGAAAAATTCAAGCAAACAAGACTTTGCACCCCCATTAATCTTGTGTATAATCCACGGTTCAAATTAGTGCGGACGTGGCGAAATTGGTAGACGCACCAGATTTAGGTTCTGGCGCCGCGAGGTGTGAGAGTTCGAGTCTCTCCGTCCGCACCACCTAACCCCTTTACGGGGCTTTTTTTTCGTCTAATCTCGCCCAACGCGGGCAACCAATCCCAGTAATATCAATGCCTTAAGGCCAATCAACCGCTTTCTAATCGTCTAATACAAATAATGCCGTTTAATTGAGTAAACCACAAATTGTGGGTATGATTCAGGGAATCAGCCAAAACCACTGAAAAACATCCCCACAATGCCACTAAACGACCGCCAAATTAAAGCTGCCAAACCGTCTAACACTGGAAAGAAAGTTAAGTTATTTGACGGAAACAGCCTATATCTTGAAATTACGCCAGCGGGCGGAAAAATATTCCGCATGAGATACCGCATGAATGGCAAAGATAAAGACTTCACTATCGGGAAATATCCAGCCGTTTCACTGGTAGAAGCCCGACAAGCCACCGAAAACGCCCGCCGCATGATTGCACAAGGGCAAGACCCTACCAAAGCCAAGCAAGAAGCCAAAGCAGCCCAGCAAGCCGCCTTGTTAAATACTTTTGAGCATTTGGCCAAGCAATGGCACGAGGACAATTTGCCCCGCTGGAAAGAACATCACGCCGAGCGAATCATGCGTTATTTGAAAAATGACGTTTTCCCAGTCATTGGGGAAATCCCCGTTAATGAAATCAAGGTAACCCACATCAAAACCCTGCTTGATTCCGTGATGGCGCGGGGCGTTACTGATACCGCCGACAAAATCAGGGGCTGGATAGGGGCGATTTTTGACTATTCCGCCATGCTGGAAATTTCAGAAAACAACCCCGCCCGCCTGTTGAAAAATCACATTCCCAATTTACCCACCAAACATAAACCCGCCCTGCCCCGTGAAGAATTGCCGGAGTTTTACCGCCGCCTGATACTGGCAAACAATATAGAGCGGCAAAACAAAATTGCCATCATGCTGATCATGCTGGTATTTGTGAGAAATAACGAATTGCGCGGCGGCCAGTGGCAAGAAGTGGACTTTAAAAACAAGCGTTGGATTATTCCCGCCGAAAGAATGAAGCACGAAAAGATGAAGCCAAAGCCCGCTTTATGTGTTCCTCTTTCTGATTGGGCAATAGAGCTTCTTCAAGAGTTACACACGCTGACAGGGCATAGCCGGTTTATGTTTCCAAGTAGAACCAACGTAAACCGCCATATCAGCGAGAACACACTAGGGAAAATCATTAACGAGAAACTAGGCTATAAAGGCAAGGCCACGCCGCATGGCTTCAGAGCAGTAGCAAGTAGTCTGCTTTATGAAAACAACTTCAACGGCGGCGCGATTGAAACACAGCTTGCCCACGTTGAAGAAGATAAAACAAAGGATTCATACGCCTACATGGCCGAGTATATGCCCCAGCGTATCGAGTTTATGCAATGGTATAGCGACTATTTGCGGGAGCAATACAACCAGGCATTACAGATGATCCAAGAGAGCAGGACGGTTTAAAAATTCCCTATGCGCGTGAGTAAATATAGTGGTTACACTGGTTACCACAAAATTTAACAAATATAACTATATGAATATAAATATAAATACAAAGAAAAAGCGGTAACCAGTTAACGTAAATTTACTGGTTACCAACTGGTTACCACTGGTTACCAGTTTATACAAGTTTGATATTCCGGAATATTTTTTAGTTTAGAGGTATTACATGGTTTCTATCGCATATCCAAGAAACGTTGCAGTATATAACCCAAAATATGCAGCTATATTCAATATTACTAATAGCCCAGAATTTGAGGACGCACTAGGGGTTTTTAGCTGGCAAGCCCAAAGGGTGTTGACTAGAACATTTCAAAGCCTTGAAAAATTTGAGCATGGTGTATCGCTATGGAGTTATAAGGAAACTTACAAAGTTTCTTTAGTCGAGGAACAAGTTAATGACGCGTTAGAAAGGTATCAGGAGCAACACGGCGGACTAATTGATTATGCAGAATATTTTTATCCTGTAATAGAAGAGTTAAACTTTGGGCAAAGTTTTGAAATGCTTCTAGAAATGCAGTATTTCATTACAGCAAAGGCCATTTATGAGTATGTTTCAAACTTCAAAGACAAGCCATTGCAAGAAAATTTTAGTCAATTCAAAACAATAGCAAACTTAATTACAGCATCAATAGAGTTTATGTCTTTGGAATTGAGAAAAGACCAAATCAGCATAGAGGCAATAACAGAAAACGCCAAAAAAGCAAGCAAAGCCAAGCAAAGCCCCTATGAGAAAGCAGGAACGATAGCAGCCGTAAATCAGTTACTGGAGGAAAAAAAGGAAATGCTGAATCAATGGGGTGGAAAATCAGAGTTATGTAGAATTATTCAAGACTTAATTGTCACTAAGGGCATCCCATGCCCGGCAAAAAGAGAGCCAACGGAAAAAACTATCATGAAATGGATTAATCAATTCCAAAAAAACATGGAATTAACAAGCTAATTTTAGGAAGTCAGCATGGTATTACAGGAAGTCAGCATGGTATTACCTAAACAGCCGCCCACAGAGGCGGCTATTATTTTGCCTGTCATCCAACCCGATTAAAGAAAGGCAAAACCAAATGGATAACAAAGTATTGAGAGCGGACGATACTGCCCGCGCATTAGGTGTTTCACGAGCGACTATCTGGAATTGGGCAAACCCTAAGAGCCGCCATCACCGCCCCGATTTTCCCCGCCCTTTCAAAATTTCTGCCAATGCGACAGGCTGGCTTGCAAGCGAGATTGACGACTATATCGGCAAACTGGCAGCCAAACGCGAAGAGCAGGCAAATTGATTTATTGAGCGCAAAACAAATGCCGCCTGAACGGCCATTCAGACGGCAGAAAGGATTACTTAGTATGGAAAGCAATTTTACCAGCGGCAGAGCAAAAACGCCAAGCCAAAGAGAGCGAGTTTTAGCCCGATTGAGAAAAGGAAGTGCCACGTCATGGGAGCTTTCACAGATGGGCATACTTAGCTACAACACACGCATTATGGAGCTTCGCAGGGCGGGGCATGAAATCATAACCGTGATGGAAGAAGTAACAAACCAATTTGGGGAAACCGTGAAGCGTGGACGGTTTGTATTAATCAATTAAATCAGGAGCTTTAAACATGAATGAATATTTAAAAACAGTTTTTGCAACCCGTCAAAAATTACTGAAAGAGGAAGAGGACAAATGCAGTGAACTGACCGCCCAAATTGAAGCGGCTGAAGCCGGTGTTTCAGAGGCGGAAGCGGTGATCAATGAATTTGCGGGGCTGAGAAGCAAGCGCAAAGGAATATTTGCCGATTTATTGAAGATGGGCAAACCCACAAACACCGAAGAAGCCAAAGAGCTTGATTCAGAGATTGCCGCCAAGCGAGAAGAGGCAGACCGCGCCGCTGATGTGCTGGAAGTACAAAAAGAACTGTTGGAAAGCCTATTTAATGACCGCCGCCAACATCTGAACCGTATTTCAGAGCTTCGCAATTTGCTGGCCGTTTCCCGCTATGAAATGTTTATTGCCGGCATTGAAGAGACCCACTTACCTGAATATTTAGAGGCCGCCCGCGCCTATGCCAAAGCCGCCGCAAAACTGGCAGGAATCGGCAAGGCCGCCATTGAAATGAGAACGAATCTTCAGGAAAACGGTTTGCGGCCTGATTGCCGAAACTATGGGGAATCTATGCCGAATCGAATAATTGATTTACGTTTGCCGGGCTTCTTCAACATGATGGACAACACCGGCGGGGAAGAAAACGCTATTTTCGACATCTTTAAAGACATAGAGAAAGAAAAAGAAGCGGTTTTCAATAGCTTGAAGTAGCAACACCCAAACAGCCGCCCAAAGGCAGAAAACAGCTATTGGGCGGCTTTTTGAAAGGATTAAGACATGACACCAAAGCAAGAACAGTTTGCCCGCCTGTATGTGGAAACGGGCAATGCAAGCGAAGCATACCGGCAGGCCTACAACGCCGACAACATGAAGCCTGAAACGGTAACCAATGAAGCCTATAAGCTGCTACAAGCCCCCGATATTTCCGCGATGGTAGATAACCTCAAGGCAGAGGCACGGCAACGCCACGCGGTAACAGTGGACGACCTGTTACACGAACTGGAGCAGGCGCGGGCGGCGGCACTGACAGCCCCTACCCCGCAAAGCAGCGCGGCAGTATCGGCCACGATGGGCAAGGCTAAAATGCTTGGCTTATTAGTGGATAAAACGGAAATCAAGGCAGAGGCGGAAATACAGGAAAAGCCGAAAAGTTATGTATCTTCGATTGTGGAATCACTCACGGAGGAAGAGAAAAAGGCAATTTTGGATTTAGCCCTCAAGACACATAGGGGCAAATGGGAGGCAGTAACACTTGCAGACATTGCCGCTGTTACAGGTAAAGACCCTGACAAGACGTGCTATGCCGTCATTCTTATTACGGCACTGGACAGAATCTAATGTTAAATCGCCCAATCCTGTAAAAAACCATTTGACAGATTGAGCTTTGGGAAGCAGAATTAA
>NZ_KV810209.1:7370-7948 GCF_001812725.1 Neisseria sp. HMSC067G12
GCAGGGTAAACGCTGATTTTTTATCGCCATTTTCCCCTATGGTGTTTGAAGCCTATTCACAGGCTTTGGACGGCATATCAAAGTTTATGGCGGTGTGTGGTAACGGTAACGTCCACGCCTGACTATACGCAGGAGAGAGCACCGCCCCCTATTTTGGGCATTTCTCAAATCTCGAACGTATAGGAGCATTTCAAATGCAATCTTGCACTTCTACCCAAATCCAAACCATTCAAAATCAAGCCCAAACGGTAACCATCCCCTTAGAGCTGGCAAACCGCATTATGAACGCGCTGTACTACGGCGGCGAATTTATCGCCAATACGGGCGCAATCATCGACACCATTTGCGACAACATGGCCGCCCATTCCGTCCGCAACTCCCCCATAAGTGCGAGCGGAAGCGCGGCACGCCTTGCCACAGTCATTCAAACCCTAGTCCCCCATGCGGAAAACTTGGAATCTTTCGATTTATCATCCGAGCTTGCGGGATATATTCAAACTGACCCCGTCCCAGCGCCCTAACGATTCAGACGGCTAAGCCCTCTTATTCCCTGAAATTTACCCGCCTTTATGCCGCCT
>NZ_KV810209.1:8048-8530 GCF_001812725.1 Neisseria sp. HMSC067G12
TTTCCGCCGGTATTTAAACCGCGCCTTGCTGGTGCTTTGGGCGTTGCTTTTGGCTTTGGTAGTCCGAACCTGTAACCAGCCCGCCCACGCCGACACGGATCAACTAGAGCAGGAAACGCCCGCAATATGGGAAACAGACCCAACAGCCGGAATAGTTTTAGAACCAGTATCAGAGGAGGCAGAGCAATGAAAACCATCATGGATAAGCTGGCAAACCAACTAAACAGCAAAGAAAAGGCAATCGCAGCGGTGGACGTTGTAAGCACTATCTTGCTGATCGTGAATGACGGAGCAAGCCAAAAAGAGGCGATTCATACCGTATCAGTCATAGCCCGCGAAGCTATGGACAGATTCGAGGAGGTAGGAAAATGAAACCAACATACAAAGAAATCAGAGCCGCCGCGCAATACCGCTGGCCGGAAATACACACGGCATTAGGCATAGACCAGCGATACCTGAAAAACAAACACCAGCCCTGCCCC
>NZ_KV810210.1:0-336 GCF_001812725.1 Neisseria sp. HMSC067G12
TCAACATCTGTACAGCCTGAAAACCCAATCGTCTAATCAGAAAGGAAAACCAATGACTGAAAAACAAATGCACATTCTTTCCGTCACCGCCACCCTGGCCGGCGTCGGTATGTACGTTTCTTATATCCCGCAAATCCAAAACAACCTTGCCGGCAACCCCGGCTCGCCGTTGCAACCCCTCGTCGCCGCCATCAACTGCACATTATGGTTTGCCTACGGCTTTTTGAAAGAAAAACGCGACTACCCCATCATACTGGCAAACGCCCCAGGCATTATTTTGGGTTTGATTACATTTATCACTAGTTTTTAAGGAAGTTTTCAGACGGCCTGTGCAAA
>NZ_KV810211.1:0-419 GCF_001812725.1 Neisseria sp. HMSC067G12
GGTTTCGTAACCCGAGCAGTCGGTAATCCGGTCGGGCTGATGGTTTTCGTTATAGTGATAGGCGGTGGAGCTGCCGTTCGGGTCGGTTACCGACAGCAGCAGGCCGTTGCCGGCGTATTCGAAACGGGTGATGTGTTTCAGCGGGTCGGTATGGGTCAGCAGGTTGCCCGCTTCGTCGTAGGTATAGCCGTGATAACGGCTTTCGGCATCGCTTTTGCGGATCAGACGGTAGTTGTCGTCATAGTCGAAATGCAGGATGACGCCGTCCGGACGGATAATGCTTTCTACCTGGCCTTCGTTGCTGTACTGATAACGGGTAACGCGTCCCATTGCATCGGTGTGGCTGAGCAGTCGGCCCAAGTCGTCGCGTTCCATCAGGTTGGTGCTGCCGTCGGCAAACACCCGTTTGGTCAACTCAT
>NZ_KV810212.1:0-40147 GCF_001812725.1 Neisseria sp. HMSC067G12
GAACTATACGCCTACCTACAAAACCAGTCAACACCCAACTTCAAAAAAATTAAAATTTTTTCACAACTATCTGTATTTAAATAATTTAAAATTTATTGGATTTTATCGTTCGATAGATAAAACAGATATCCAAAGATAAATAGTCCTGCAGTTTTACTCTTAATTGCCACATTCAAACACTCTATATCTCTATACTACTGGCGCTTTAGTCCCATCTACTCTTACAATCTCTACTTTCTCCAATAAAACAATCATAAATTTAGAATAGTCCCTATTATGAATAACGAAAAGATTCAACAAAAATTTGAACAAGCATATCACTCTTTTATCGAAGAGGAAAATTACGAGGAAGCGCTAAAACGTGCCGAGATTCTTTGCCTTCTCAATCCACAATCTGTCGAATTTCATCACAAAGTTGCTTATGCCTATCTGAAGCAGTTGAAATGGGAAAAAGCCATTGAGGCTGAAATGAAAACGTTAGAGCTGGATAGCACCTATATTCCTGCTTTGGATTTACTTGCCCATGCTTACGGCGCCCTAGATAATTGGGAAAAAACCGGGTTTTACGGTCATCAGGCTTTGGTTCTAAAAGACAAAGCCATCCCAGACCTAGAACATGAAATAATTCCGACATCAGCTCCAAAAAACGGCAAACGGATTATCTCCTTTTCTTTATTTGGCAATAATTCCAAATATATTGAGCCTGCCGTCTTAAACACCCAGCTTGCTCCTGTACTTTTCCCCGGTTGGACATGTCGTTTTTATATTGACGATTCTGTATCGGCTGAAGCTATTCAACGATTTAGAAATAACGGTGCAGAAGTGATTAAGGTTGGCGCTCCATTGGACAACTGGCCGGGTACGATGTGGCGCTTTCTTGCCATCAATGATCCCGAGGTTGAATACGTTATTTTCCGTGATGCAGATTCTATTATTTGTTATCGTGATGCAGCGGCCGTATCCGAATGGATAAAAAGTGGTACACTATTCCACACTATTCGTGACTCGGGCTCGCATACTGCCCTAATTCTTGCGGGTATGTGGGGCGCTAAAGCGGGCGCAGTCCCAGATATGCAGGAAAGGATTCAAAACTTTGTCGACGAGGGCTATCCTTCCAGGCATTTTGCCGACCAAGATTTTCTAGAAAAAGAATTGTGGGCCTATATCCGTCAGAATCTGTTTGCACATGACAGATTATTTGATTTCTGTAATGCACACGAAATTCCCGGCGAGTTCTACTCTAATTATCAAATCGCTTTCAGCGAAGGGGTCACCAGCTTTAATGCAACGACTGATTATGAAGACGGCAGTCTGGCAAGATGGACGCTGTACTCCAGTGCTTCGCCTTTGGTCAATCCGGACTACTCGCTCAATGTTGTTCCTGAATTTAAAGTCTGCAGTTATGTGACTGAAGTGAAAAACGGGGTGGTTTCAGCATTCTTACCGAAGAGATATGGCAATGCGATTAAAGCAAAACTGGCCAGGATCAACATCGAACAAATCTAATTTGATTTGATTCCTATATACCTCATTTAATGAACCCATTATTTATGAGCAAACACATTCTCCTCGGCATTACCGGCGGTATTGCGGCGTATAAATCTTGCGAACTGGTCAGACTGCTGAAAAAGCAAGGACATTCTGTATCAGTGGTAATGACAGATTCTGCGACGGAATTTGTCTCCCCACTGACTTTCCAAGCTTTAACCGGCAACCCTGTTTTATCGGATACCTATTCAGGCACTTCCAATAATGGCATGGCGCACATCAATCTGACGCGTGAAGCTGACGCATTTCTTATTGCACCAGCCACTGCCAATACGATCGCCAAAATTGCCAACGGATTGGCTGACAACCTGTTGACTACTTTGGCCGCAGCCAGAAAATGTCCTTTGGCCGTTGCGCCTGCAATGAATGTCGAAATGTGGAACAACCCTGCCAACCTGCGCAATATTGAGCAGCTGGTTTCAGACGGCATTACCGTGTTTTACCCAAACAGCGGCGAACAGGCTTGCGGCGAAACAGGTACCGGCAGAATGGTCGAAGCGGTCGATCTGGCAGATTTGTTAGAGGATTTATGGACACCCAAGCTATTGAGCGGCAAAAAAGTTCTGATTACAGCCGGCGCAACGTTTGAAGCCATCGATCCTGTCCGCGGCATTACCAATATTTCCAGCGGACAAATGGGCATGGCTTTAGCACGTGCGTGCCGTGCTGCCGGAGCGAAAGTCACGCTGATTTACGGTCAAATTCAGCTGGCCTTGCCAGCAGGCTTGGCTCATTCCGAACAAGCTGTCAGCGCAGAAGCCATGTATCAGGCAGTTCACCGCCATATCCATGAGCAAGATGTCTTTATTTCCGTTGCAGCCGTTGCAGACTATAAAGTCAAAAACAGCAGCAACGAGAAACTGAAGAAAAACGGCAATCAGCCTCCAATTATCGAACTGACGGAAAATCCGGATATTCTCGCATCCGTTGCCGCCCTACCTTCTCGACCATTCTGCGTCGGCTTTGCTGCCGAAAGCCATCAGGTTTTGGAATTTGCTCGGGCAAAACGTTTGCGCAAAAACGTACCGATGCTGGTAGCCAACCAAGTTTCCGTTTCCATGGGCAAACCAACCAATCAAATCACCATTATTGATGACCTTGCCGAAACCTCATTTCCGGAAACATCCAAACGCCAAGCAGCGGATGAAATCGTCAAACGTCTGACTGAGTTGTTGGCTTGATAAAAAAAGGCCGTCTGAAAATTTTTCAGACGGCCTTTGTTCAAACACATTAAATCACAATCCCAATTCGCGCAGGAAACGAATATCGTCTGCCCAACCGGATTTCACTTTCACCCAAATCTTCAAAAAGACTTTGGTATCAAATAATTTTTCCATATCAAGGCGGGCTTCAGTAGAAATTTTCTTCAATTTCTCCCCACCCTTGCCAATCAAAATCGCCTTTTGGCTGTCTTTATCGACCAACACCGCGATATAAATGCGGAACAGTCCGCTTTCCTCTTCCTCAAACTGCTCCACTTCAACATTCATCGCATACGGCAACTCTTCGCCCAAATAACGGAACAGTTTTTCGCGCACAATCTCCATCGCCAGAAATCGGCTGGATTTATCCGTCACCATATCTTCCGGATACATCGGGATACTTTCCGGCAGATACGGCTTGAGCAATTCCAGCAAATTGGCAATACGCAGACCATGTTTCGCGCTGACTGCCTCGCTGGCGGCAAATTCAAACTCTTGGCGCACTTCATTGATAAAAGCCTCAAGCGCAAATTTGTCTTTGGCTTTATCTTTATCGATTTTATTGACCACCAATACCACAGGCGTATGCTTAGGCAACTGCTTCAGCACCACGCGGTCCGCATCGGTAAAGCGCATGGCTTCCACCACAAAAACCACCACGTCCACGCCGCTCAACGCTTCGGTTACGTTTTGATTAAGACGGTCATTCAAGGCATTGCGGTGATTGGTTTGAAAACCAGGCGTATCGACAAACACAAATTGCGCCGTGTCGTCGGTGTAAATACCGGTTACACGGTTGCGCGTGGTTTGTGCTTTTTTACTGGTAATACTGATTTTCTGACCAATTAAATGGTTCATCAGCGTGGATTTGCCGACATTCGGACGACCCACGATGGCCACAAAGCCGCAACGATAATCCGTCGGGTGTTGCGACTCGTTTTGCAAAAAGGTTTCGATATCCATTTATATATGACTTTCTTGATTGTTTCAGACGGCCTTTGCATTTTTTCAAAGGCCGTCTGAAGTATCATTTTTTAGCTTTTTTCAAAGGGAACTTCTGTTCCAACCACTCTAAAGCTTCACATGCCGCTTTTTGCTCGGCCACTTTCCGACTGCTGCCGCGTGCATTGCAGATGAAACCGAGTTCGCCCAAATCACAGGAAATCACAAACATCGCATCAGCCGTCTGCTCCGCCTGCTCTTCGATTCGGTATTTCGGCAGGGCAAAGCGACGTGCCTGCAAGGCTTCCTGCAAAGCGGTTTTACTGTCTTTCTTGCCGATATTCAAATCCGCACGTTTCACGCGTTCCGCAAACAAATGGCGAACCACTTTTTCCGCCGCAGAAAAATCAGCGTCAAAGCTGACCGCCGCAAACATCGCCTCCATTGCGTCAGCCAAAATCGAAGGCCGTCTGAAACCGCCGCTCTTCAACTCGCCGGCACCCAAATACAAACCGTCGCCGACATTCATTTCCAACGCGATTTCAGCCAATACGCCTTCATTCACCAAAGCCGCGCGCATCCGCGACAACTCGCCTTCCGACAATTTCGGAAACGCGTCAAACAACATCCGCGCCACTGAATAGTTCAAAATCGAATCGCCGACAAATTCAAAACGCTCATTGTGTTTGGCATTGTAGCTGCGGTGAGTCAAAGCCTGCTGAAGCAGCTCCATATTGCGGAACTCATAGCCCAGACGCTTTTGAATCGCTCGATGCGCCTGCTGTTTGAGCAAATCAGGTTTCATTCCATACTTTCAAAAAAACAGCCGGAAAGCACGCCTCATCCGCAGTGAAACAAAATAAAAAGGCTACACCGGCAACTTTTTTATTTTGGCTCATTGTTTCTTGCGTCCCTCAAGCCGATAAACAATCAAAAGCCGTCATGTTCAAACCTGACGGCACTTGCCGACATTGTACCATCAAACCGACCCTGCACACATCCGTGCGGAAAAGCGGCGAATCGTGTAAAATCATGCCAAATCATCTCTTTGCCAACTCCATGAACAAATTTGCCCAAGCATTGGCCGCAGCGCTCGACCGCTGCATTGTTACCAACACCGTCGCCGAACAAGGCAAACCCGTCGGCTTCCTCTACCGCGAAGCCCCCGTATTTGAAAACGACAGCGGCTGGCGTATTTTCAGCGGCGACGAAACCGACGAATACACCGACAATCCCGACAACTTCAGCATTGTCAGCCTCTCCGCCATTACCGCAGACAATCCCGACATCGCGCCCCTGCTGACTCAGGCAGAAGGCAGCGCGTGGGAATTAAACGAAGACGGCGAGTTCCAAGCCGTTGCCGATTGGCAGCCGCAAGAATAATCCATCCCCATTTCGTTTCAGACGGCCTTCCCTATAACCAGGCCGTCTGAAACCGAGCCGAATCCCTATTTCACCAATATTGAAGGAATCATCATGAACATTATCGAACCCCGCCTCGACGGTACCAACTTGCGCATCGGCATCGTTCAGGCCCGCTTCACCAACGAAATCGGCAGCGAAATGGTCAAAGTTTGCTGCCGCACCTTAAAAGAATTGGGCGTAGCCGAAGACAACATCACGCTTGCCACCGTCCCCGGCGCGCTTGAAGTGCCTATCGCGCTGATGAACCTCGCTTCATCCGAACAATTCGATGCCCTGATTGCCATCGGCGTTGTCATTCGCGGCGAAACCTACCACTTTGAATTGGTATCCAATGAATCCGGCGCAGGCGTCAGCCGCGTTGCCCTTGATTACAACATCCCGATCGCCAACGCCATCCTGACGACCGAAAACGACGAACAGGCCGTCGCACGCATCGAAGAAAAAGCCTCCGATGCCGCCAAAGTTGCCGTAGAATGTGCCAACTTGGTCAACCATCTTTTGTCAGAACAATACGAAGACGACGAAGAATAAGTTCTCCCCGTATTGAATACCGCATATTTTCAGACGGCCTCCCAATCATGACATTGAGGCCGTCTGAATCATTCAATATTCAGCCGACAACCATCGGCACCCTCTTCACAAGGAATACCCATGAAAAGCCCACGCCGCCGCGCACGCGAGCTTGCCGTACAAGCCATTTATCAAGCAGGCATCAACAAAACAGCCGCTCCCGAAATCGCCAAAAACATCCGCGAACTGTCCCAAGCGCCCAATATGGATGAAGAGCTGTTCAACAAACTGTTTTTCGGCGCGCAAACCCATGCCGAAGAATACATGGAAAAAATCAGCCCCCTGCTCGACCGCGACGAGAAAGATCTCAGCCCTATCGAACGCGCCGTTTTGCTGGTTGCCTGCCATGAGCTGAGCACCATGCCTGAGACCCCCTATCCTGTCATCATCAACGAAGCCATTGAAGTCACCAAAACTTTCGGCGGCACCGACGGCCATAAATTCGTCAACGGCATCCTCGACCAACTGGCTTCACGCATCCGCCCTGACGAACCGCGCCGCAAAGGCTAAGATGGGCTTCACATCGGGCCGGGATTACCAATCTTTGCCCTGTATAAGCTAATGTGCTTATACAGCCAAACCATCCAAAAGGCCGTCTAAAATTCAGACGGCCTTTTATATTTCGATTTATTCCGATTTTGGTATTTCATAACCGGGGCAGTTTTGTTTATCACTGTTTGCCCAGATGATACCGCTGTCGTTGTAATAAACGGTACAAGTTTCATCGGCATTGGTTTCTCTATTGGGTACAGCCTTCAAAATATAACCTGAATCGGAAGGATCAGGCATAGAATCCGTACCTTCGGAAAAACTAATATTGAAATATTGATTCTGCTGCAAATTTTCGGTAGGAAACCCTACAAAAGTACTTTTTTGAGTATAGTAGCGTTCAAGTTGTTGGGCATTATGCAGCATCTGTGTGCGGACGGATGCGAGACGCGTTTGGCGGATGTAGTTTTGATAAGACGGATAGGCGATGGTAGCGAGAATGGCTGCAATCAAAACGACTATCAGCAGCTCGATAAGCGTGAAGCCTTGTTGGTGTTTCATTTTATTTGTGTCGTTAATAATTGGAATAAGACATGAATATTATAGTCGTTTTCTTGCGGCTTAAATGTTCAGATTCGGAGGGAGTTTGGGAATTTATGTAAACGAGGTACAAGTTCTGAAAAATATCTTCATCCTTTTATTTTTTATTTCAATAAGTTAAACTTCAATTTAAGTTGACCGTCTCTTGGTTGGTCTTGGTCTTTACAGTAAAATCCAGTTGTTTTTTTGTTTCTATCAATACATTGGTTGCTTGTCTGCGACGTTATTTTATTGAATTGGTTCCTTTTATATGTCTAAAGTTTTCAAGTGGGCGGCCGGTACGGCTGTTATCGTGGCTGCGGCTTTCGGCGGCTGGTCTTTGATGAAGCCTGAGCCTCAGTCTTCTTTTATTACGGAAGTGGTCAAACTCGGCGATATCCGTCAAACCGTATCGGCAACCGGCGAAATCTCGCCTTCCAATTTGGTATCCGTAGGCGCGGAAGCTTCAGGCCAGATTAAAAAACTGTATGTGAAACTGGGCCAACAAGTGAAAAAAGGCGATTTGATTGCAGAAATCGACTCAACCAATCAGCTCAATACCTTAAATACCGAAAAATCCAAACTGGAAACTTATCAGGCAAAATTGGTTTCTGCCGAAATTGCGCTTTCCAGTGCGGAGAAAAAATATAAGCGCGAACTTGCCTTATGGAAAGAACAAGCCACTTCCAAAGAAGATTTGGAATCTGCACAAGACTCTTTAGCCGCAGCCAAAGCCAATGTCGCCGAACTGAAGGCCTCCATCAAACAATCCAAAATCTCCATCAATACGGCCGAATCCGAATTGGGACACACGCGGATTACCGCCACCATGGACGGAACCGTGGTCGCCATTCCTGTTGAAGAAGGCCAATCCGTCAATGCGGCGCAATCTACGCCGACCATTATCCAGCTGGCCAATCTGGAAACCATGTTGAACAAAATGCAGATTGCAGAAGGCGACATCACAAAGGTCAAAGCCGGTCAGGATATTTCGTTCACCATTTTGTCCGAGCCGGACACGCCGATTAAAGCGAAATTGGACAGCGTCGACCCCGGCCTGACCACCATGTCTTTGGGCAGCTACACCAGCAGCACGGACACAACTTCCAATGCGATTTACTACTATGCCCGCGCCTTGGTGCCAAATTCCGACGGCAAACTTTCCATCGGCATGACCACTCAAAACACGATTGAAATCAACGGCGTGAAGAATGTCTTACTGGTACCGACGCTGACTGTAAAAAAACATAACGGTAAATCCTATGTCAGCATTTTGGGTGCAGACAATAAAGCGGTAGAACGCGAAGTAACCGTCGGTTTGAAAGATAGTATGAATACCGAAATCAAAAGCGGCTTGAAAGAAGGCGAAAAAGTAATCGTTTCTGAAATGAGCGCAGACGAAAAGAATAAGAGCAGCGAACGCGCGATGATGGGCGGCGGCCCTCCCCGCTGATTGATTAAGGCCGTCTGAAAGGTTTGGCTGTGTTTCAGACGGCCTTGGTTTCTGTATGTCTATTTTTCGCCCGGAAAGATTATGAGTTTAATCGAATGTAAGAATATCAACCGTTTTTTCGGTAGCGGTGAAAACCGTGTGCATGTATTGAAAGATGTCAGCCTTTCTATTGAAAAAGGCGACTTTGTGGCGATTATCGGCCAATCCGGCTCGGGCAAATCAACGCTGATGAATATCTTGGGCTGTCTGGATTCCGCCACTTCCGGCTCTTATCAAATCGACGGCATCGAAACATCGCAAATGCAGCCGGATGATCTGGCGGCTTTGCGCCGTGAGCGTTTCGGCTTTATTTTCCAGCGTTACAACCTGTTAAGTTCGCTGACCGCCCGGGACAACGTCGCCCTGCCTGCCGTATATATGGGCATGGACAGCAAAGAGCGCGCGGAACGTGCGGAAAAACTGTTGGGCGATTTGGGTTTGCAAAATAAAGAAGGCAACAAACCCAGCGAACTTTCCGGCGGGCAGCAACAGCGCGTTTCGATTGCCCGCGCGTTGATGAACGGCGGCGAAATCATCTTTGCCGACGAACCGACCGGCGCATTGGATACCGCCAGCGGTAAAAATGTGATGGAAATCATCCACAAGCTGCACGAAGACGGGCATACCGTGATTATGGTTACCCACGATCCGGGCATTGCGGCAAATGCAAACCGCGTCATCGAAATTCGCGACGGTCAGATTATTTCGGATACGTCTAAAAATCCCGATATTCCGCCAAGCAAAGTGGAGAGGATTAAAGAAAAAGCTTCCTGGTCGTTTTATTACGATCAATTTATGGAAGCATTCAAAATGTCGGTACAGGCGATTATGGCGCACAAAATGCGTTCGCTGCTGACCATGCTGGGGATTATCATCGGTATCGCTTCGGTAGTATCGGTAGTGGCCTTGGGTAATGGTTCTCAACAAAAAATCTTGGAAGACATCAACTCGATGGGCACAAACACCATCAGTATCTTCCCCGGCCGTGGTTTTGGCGACCGTAGAAGCGGACGGATCAAGACACTGACGATTAATGACGCAAAAGCTATCAGCCAACAAAGTTACGTCGCCTCCGCCACCCCTCAAACCAACTCCAGCGGCACCTTGACCTACCGCAACACCGACCTGACCGCCTCGCTTTACGGCGTAGGCGAACAATATTTCGACGTGCGCGGTTTGAAATTGGAAGAAGGCCGTCTGTTTGATGATGACGATGTAAAAACCGATGCCCAAGTTGTCGTCATCGACCAAAACACCAAAACCAAACTCTTCGGCGAAGGTGTCAATCCTTTAGGCAAAACCATCCTTTTCAAAAAACGTCCGCTAACCGTCATCGGCATTATGAAAAAGGATGACAACTCATTTGGCAATTCCGACTCGCTGATGCTTTGGTCGCCTTATACAACGGTCATGCACCAAATTACCGGCGAAAGCTATACCAACTCCATCGTTGTCAAAATCAAAGACGATGCCAACACACAGGTTGCCGAAAAAAGCCTGACCGAGCTGCTGAAAGCACGCCACGGTACAGAAGACTTCTTTATGAACAACAGCGACAGCATCAAAGAAATGGTGGAAAGCACAACCGGCACCATGACGCTGCTGATTTCTTCCATCGCGGTCATCTCTTTGGTGGTCGGCGGTATCGGCGTGATGAACATCATGCTGGTCTCCGTTACCGAGCGCACCAAAGAAATCGGCGTTCGCATGGCAATCGGCGCACGCCGCAACAATATTTTGCAACAGTTCCTGATTGAGGCCGTCTTAATCTGTATCATCGGCGGCCTGTCCGGCGTATTGCTGTCCGCAAGCATCAGCCTGGTGTTCAACTATTTTGTTACCGACTTCCCAATGAGCATTTCCATGACTTCCGTCATCGGCGCAGTCGTCTGCTCCACCGCCATCGGCGTCGCGTTCGGCTTTATGCCTGCCAACAAGGCTTCCAAGCTCAACCCGATTGATGCGCTGGCTCAGGATTGATTATGTTTCAGACGGCCTATTATTTTAGGGCCGTCTGAAATGCTGTTACCCGAAAGATTTTTTATGAAGACGAAACCTTTTTCCCAAGCAGCCTTATCATTGGCTGTTGCCCTTGCCCTAAGTGCGTGCGCCGCGCCTAAAGCCAATCCGAACCTGACGCTGGAAGCGACCGGCCAAGTCATGAGCGCGGCGGAAACTGCCGAACGCTACGATGTAAACGGCAACTGGTGGGAAATCTACCAAAGCCAGCAGCTCAATGCGCTGATGGAGCAGGCGCTGGCGAACAATGTCGATTTGAAACAGGCCGCCATCAGCGTCAACAAAGCTTTGTATCAAGCCAATATTTTGGGCGCGGATTTGGTGCCTTCGTTCAGCGGATCGTTGGGCGCGAACGCTTCTAAAAACCTGAAAACCGGCAGCCATGGCAATACCTTCAGCAGCCAGCTTGGTTTGAGCTACGAATTGGATTTGTGGCGCAAACTCAGTGCCACTGCCGATGCGCAGGTATGGGAATACCAAGCCACGCATGAAGACATGGCCAATACACGCCTGACTTTGATTAATAATGTCGCCGATGCGTATTTCAATATCTCCTACCTGAACGAAGCCATCGAGTTGGCGAAAAAATCGCTGAAGCAATACCAGGAAATCAACCGCATTGCGAATGCCAAGTTCCACTACGGCCGAGCCGACTCAAGCCAGCCGACCCAAGCCAAACAGTCATTGCTGAGCGCAGAAAACAGCCTGTTGTCTTTGCAAAACAATTTGGATACGCAAAAACAGGTTTTGCGTAATTTATTGAATTTAAGGCCGTCTGAAAACATGGCCGCCGATCCGGCACAATTCCGCCTGCTGCCGGTCAAAGGCGTGAACTTGGACGTACCGATTACCGTTTTAGCCAACCGCCCCGACCTGCGCGCCGCCGAATACCGCCTGCAGGCGTCGCAGCAATCGGTCAACGCGCAAAAACGCAGTTGGTATCCGTCGATTACTTTGGGCGCAAGTTTGAGTACGTCTTCCGATAAAGCGAAAAGCACGTTCAATATCCCTATGTTAGGCGGATCGGCCACCATCAATCTGCCTTTCCTTAATTGGCAGATCATGAAATGGAAAGACAAAACCGTACAAGCGGAGATGGACAGTGCCAAGCTGAATTTTGAAAAAGCCCTGACTACCGCGCTCAACGAGGTCAACACCAATTACCTTGCCTACAAAAACGCGCAGGCCAGCCTTGCCAATCAAGAACAGCGTTATCAGTTGGACAAGAAAAACAGCCATTACTATCAAGTACGCTACCAACACGGTAAAAACGAGCTGAAAGACTGGCTGGAGGCTTTGAATTCGGAATACAGCTCGGCGCAAAACCTACTGAACCAACGCTATGAAGCCTTGAAATACGAAAATATGGTGTATAAAGCCATGGCTGGACGTTATACGCCGAAATAGCATTTTCAGACGGCCTTTGGTTAATTTCCGTCAAAGGCCGTCTGAAACCATTCAAGCAACTGAATTTTCATATATAATCGCGCGTTTATTTGATTTTATCCGGACAACATTATGGCCTTCGCCTCTCTCTTTACGCTTTTGGACGACATTACCGCCGTTTTGGACGACGTAGCGATGATGACCAAAGTCGCCGCAAAAAAAACCGCCGGCGTGGTCGGTGACGATTTGGCGCTCAACGCCAATCAGGTAACCGGCGTATCCGCCGAGCGCGAATTGCCGATTATTTGGGCGGTGGCAAAAGGCTCTCTGGTCAATAAGCTGATTCTGGTGCCGCTTGCACTGTTGCTTTCCGCTTTCCTGCCAGCGCTGATTACGCCCTTGTTGATGATCGGCGGTGTTTATTTGTGTTTTGAAGGCGTGGAAAAACTGTTGCACAAATTCTTGCACCGCAATGAACACGAAGACGGACACGATGCCGAGCCTGAAGTCACAGACGAAAAAACAAAAGTGAAAGGCGCGGTCCGCACAGATTTCATCCTCTCCGCCGAAATTATTATTATCGCGCTGGGCGTTGTTGAAAAATATGACCTGATGACGCGTTCTTTGGTTATGGCCGCCATCGGTGTCGGCATGACGGCATTGGTCTATGGTTTGGTCGGCATTATCGTCAAACTTGACGACCTCGGCATGATGTTGATGCGCCAAAAAAGCGTTGCTGTGCAAGGTATCGGACGCAGTTTGATTTCATTTATGCCTTGGTTTATGCGTGGCTTGAGCATTGTCGGCACGCTGGCGATGTTCTTGGTTGGCGGCGGACTGATCACCCACAACCTTGGCTTTTTGCACGATTTCCTCCACGCACAGCATTGGGACAGCGGCATGATGGAACATATCGCCAACTTGGTGGTCGGAGTAGCCGCCGGTGCATTGGCTTGCGCAATCGTCCTGCCTGCAATGAAATTGTTTCAAAAAGACTGATTTTGTTTCCCTGCCGTCTGAAAACTTTTCAGACGGCCTCAATACCATTTAAAGCATGAATATTTTCCGTAAACTCGAACAATATTGGCAACATCCGCTGCTTTACTGGCCGCTGGTCATCTTGATTGCCGCCGCGACACCGTTCACTTTCGCCCCGTATTATCATTTCTGGCTGATGCCGCTGTTGTTTGGCGCGCTGATACGCCTGATTGAATTGCGTCCACGCTTTGCCGTCATGACTGCCTATCTGTTCGGATTAATCGGTTATACGGCGCAGTTTTATTGGATACACACTGCCTTGCATGATGTTTCGGGTTTGCCGGATTCATACGCCATCCCCCTCACCTTCCTGCTGCCGGCATTTCTTGCGCTTTATCCGGCCATCTGTTTTTGGGTGTGGAGAAAATGCAACCTGTCGCGCTGGGCCAAAACCGGCCTCCTGCTGCCGATTTTGTGGACGCTGGCAGAATTTGCCCGCGAACGTTTCCTGACTGGATTCGGCTGGGGTGCAATCGGCTATTCCCAAATCATCAAAGACAGCCCGTTGGCAGGCTTCGCGCCTTTGGGCGGCATTCATATGGTCACGCTGGCAACCGCTTTTCTCAGCGCATGGCTGGTGTTGCTGATTGACAACCACGGCCGTCTGAAACACCGCCTCCTGCCCTTATTCCTTATCGTTGCACTCTGCTCCGTCGGCTACATTTCCCAACAAACCGAATACACCCGCCCTGACGGCAGCACCAGCACGGTTGCCCTGATTCAAGGCAATATCGAGCAAAATCTGAAATGGAAAGAAGAGCAAATCATCCCAACCATTCAGAAATACTACGAACAAATCAGCAAAACCAGTGCTGACATCGTCATCCTGCCCGAGACCGCCCTGCCACTGATGCGCCAAGACCTGCCCGAAGGCATCTTGGAACAATTCGCCGAGCAAGCGCAAAGCAACGGCAGCGCGTTGGCCATCGGTATCAGCCAATATACGCCCGACGGCAACGGCTACGAAAATGCAGTCATCAATTTGAGCGACTATCACAACAGCACTTCCGATACCATCCCCTACTACGCCAAGAACCACCTCGTTCCATTTGGCGAATACAAGCCCTTGCCCACCATTACCGAGCGCCTCTATAAAATGATGGATATGCCTTTGGCCGACTTTCAAAAAGGCGGCGACAACCAAGCGCCTTTGGTGATGAAAGATCAAAAAGTCGCCTTCAATATCTGCTATGAAGACGGTTTCGGCGACGAACTCATTGCAACGGCGAAACGCTCCACCTTGCTTGCCAACATCAGCAATATGGCGTGGTATGGCAAGTCCAATGCCATGTACCAGCAGCTTCAACAGTCCCAAGCGCGTGCAATGGAACTGGGCCGCTACATGGTTCGCGCCACCAATACCGGCGCGACCGCCATTATTTCCCCTAAAGGTACGATTGTTGCCGAAGCCCAACCGGATACAGAAACCGTCCTCGAAGGCCACGTTAAAGGCTATATCGGCGAAACGCCTTATATGAAAGCAGGCGGCTCAACATGGCTTATCAGCATTTTGGCCGTTATCGGCGTATTCCTTATCCTGATTGGCCGGAAAAAACCAGAATAAAAAATTTTTAAGACCTTGTTATACAAGGTCTTTTTTATCACCAAAACTATTTACATACAGAAATGTTTGTAATATACTTAGCCAAAACCTAGCAAATCACTCAAATTTTCTAAGACAATCAACCCTTGCGATTCAAGCAGTAAAAACTATTGGATCTATCGTTAATTTACAGAAAAAATCCAACCCATAACAAAACAAACCACAGGCAGTGTTATACTGCTTGGCACACAATAAACAAAAAGCCGTTTTCAGACGGCCCAATCAAGGAGAGTATCCTTTATGAATAAAGCTTTTGCATTACCCGTTATCCACAGCGGCAACGGTAGCCTCGAGCAATACATTCATACTGTCAACAGCATTCCCATGCTGACTGCCGAAGAAGAAACACAACTGGCCGAACGTCAACAAAAAGGCGATCTCAACGCCGCCAAACAGCTTATTCTGTCTCATCTTCGCGTCGTCGTATCCATTGCACGCGGTTACGACGGCTACGGCCTCAACCAAGCCGACCTGATTCAAGAAGGTAATATCGGCCTGATGAAAGCCGTCAAACGCTACGAACCGAGCCGCGGCGCGCGCCTGTTTTCGTTTGCCGTGCATTGGATTAAAGCCGAAATCCATGAATTCATTTTGCGCAACTGGCGTTTGGTCCGCGTTGCCACAACCAAACCGCAACGCAAACTGTTCTTCAATCTGCGCAGCATGCGTAAAAACCTGAATGCCTTGTCTCCAAAAGAAGCGCAAGAAATCGCCGACGATTTGGGCGTCAAATTGTCCGAAGTCTTGGAAATGGAACAACGCATGACCGGTCACGATATCGGCATCATGGCAGAAAACAACGATGACGAAGACAACTTCGCCCCTATCGACTGGTTGGCCGATCACGATGCAGAGCCTAGCCGCCAGTTGTCCAAACAAGCCCACTACGCCCTGCAAACCGAAGGTCTGCAAAACGCCTTGGCACAACTGGACGACCGCAGCCGCCGTATCGTTGAAAGCCGCTGGTTGCAAGACGATGGCGGTTTGACCCTGCACGAATTGGCTGCCGAATACGGCGTATCTGCCGAACGCATCCGCCAAATCGAAGCCAAAGCTATGCAAAAACTGCGCGGTTTCTTGGCAGAAGAAGCTGAAGCCGTTTAAGCCTTTCTTGATAAAAGGCCGTCTGAATCTTTTCAGACGGCCTTTTCGATGGCAAACCTCATTGCATCTTCTCCCCCAACACATTCATTTTAAAGCCCACTTAAGCTATAATACCCACCACACACACTACCCAGTCATACCATAACCATGCAACTTACCGTCGTCGGACTCAATCACCAAACCGCGCCCTTGAGCATACGCGAAAAACTGGCATTTGCAGCTGCAAATCTGCCGGATGCCGTGTCCAACCTCGCGCGTAGTGAGGTGGCGGAAGAAGCAGTCATTCTTTCTACCTGCAACCGCACCGAGCTTTACTGCGTCGGCGAAACCGAAAAAATCATCGACTGGTTGGCACAATATCACGACCTGCCTGCCGAAGAAATCCGCCCTTACCTCTATACCTTAGATAATAATGAAACCGTCCGCCACGCCTTCCGCGTCGCCTGCGGTTTAGATTCCATGGTCTTGGGCGAACCGCAAATTCTCGGTCAAATCAAAGATGCCGTCCGCGTTGCGCAAGAACAGGAAAGCATCAACACCCACTTAAACGCCCTGTTTCAAAAAACCTTTGCCGTTGCCAAAGAAGTGCGTACCGACACTGCTGTCGGCGAAAACTCCGTCTCCATGGCTTCTGCATCGGTCAAAATGGCAGAGCAAATCTTCCCTTCCATTTCTGATCTGAACGTCCTTTTTATCGGCGCAGGCGAAATGATTGAGCTGGTGGCTACTTATTTTGCCGCCAAAAATCCCAAGCTCATTACCGTTGCCAACCGCACACACCAGCGCGCGCAGGAATTGTGCGACAAACTCGGTGTCAACGCCGAAGCTTGCCTGCTGAACGAATTGCCCGATATTCTTCACGATTACGACGTGGTTGTTTCTTCCACTGCCAGCCAACTCCCACTCGTCGGCAAAGGCATGGTCGAACGCGCATTGAAAAAACGCCACAACATGCCTGTTTTCCTGCTGGATTTGGCTGTTCCGCGCGATATCGAAGCCGAAGTCGGCGAATTGGAAGACGCATATCTCTATACCGTAGACGACATGATGGACATTGTCCAAAGCGGTAAAGATGCGCGCAAAAAAGCAGCGGCGGCGGCTGAAAGCATGGTGGAAGAAAAAGTCAGCGAATTTATCCGCCTACAGAAAAACCGCCAAAGCGTTCCGCTTATCCGCGCCTTGCGCGACGAAGGTGAACGTGCACGCCGCCAAGTATTGGAAAATGCCATGAAGCAACTGGCAAAAGGCGTATCCGCCGAGGATGTCCTCGAACGCCTCTCCATTCAGTTGACCAACAAACTGCTCCACTCTCCGACACGCACGCTCAATAAAGCTGGCTCGGACAACAGCGAATTAATCGATGCCGTGGCACAGATCTACCATTTGGATCAACACGACTGACCACAATTTAAAGGCCGTCTGAAAAAAGCGAACCGACCGACAGGTCATATTCAAAAGTTTTCAGACGGCCTTAAAACAATAAAATCCCAATTATCATTTTTTCATTTAAAATGAAATGCTTGAAAAAAAACCGTTAAAGTGTAAAAATCCTACCTTATACATTTAAACAGCATTCAAACAATAAAACTGCCTGCCGATTCAAACGCATGCCGACAATACGATAGGCACCGGCAAAAGGAACTTTCGTGCATATTAAAACAAACACATATCTGGCCCTTGCTGTCCTCTCAGCTTCCCTTCTTTCAGGTTGCGACAAAGTCAGCACCTTTTTCGACAAAGACGAAAACAAAGAACTCGTTCAACGTATTGAAACCAATACCGATGACGGAAAAGTCGGTATGTTGTTGCCCGACTTCGCCCAACTGGTGCAAAACGAAGGACAGGCCGTCGTCAATATTCAAGCGACACCGGCAAAACGCTCTGCGACACCGGATGACGACCACAGCATGGACCTGAGCCAATTTCCCGACAACGATCCGTTTTACGAGTTCTTCAAACGCCTTGTTCCCAATATGCCAGACATGCCGCAAGAAGATACCGAAAGCGACGATCTGAATTTCGGCTCCGGCTTCATCATCAGCAAAGACGGCTATATCCTGACCAATACCCACGTGGTTGCTGGCATGGGCAATATCAAAGTCCTGCTCAACGACAAACGCGAATACACGGCCAAACTGGTCGGCTCAGACGCCCAATCCGACGTTGCCCTCTTAAAAATTGAGCCGCAAGAAGACTTGCCGGTTGTCAAAATCGGCAATCCGAAAGATTTGAAACCGGGCGAATGGGTAGCCGCCATCGGCGCACCTTTCGGCTTTGACAACAGCGTAACTTCAGGCATCGTCTCCGCTAAAGGCCGCAGCCTGCCGAATGAAAACTACACGCCGTTCATCCAAACCGACGTTGCCATCAACCCCGGCAACTCAGGCGGCCCGTTATTCAACCTCCGCGGCCAAGTAGTCGGCATCAACTCGCAAATTTACAGCCGAAGCGGCGGTTTCATGGGCATTTCGTTTGCCATTCCGATTGATGTTGCCATGAATGTGGCCGATCAATTAAAAGCCAACGGCAAAGTCCAACGCGGTCAATTAGGCGTGGTTATCCAAGAAGTTTCTTACGATTTGGCCAAATCTTTCGGTTTGGACAAAGCAAGCGGCGCGCTGATTGCCAAAATCATGCCGAACAGCGCAGCGCAACTAGCCGGGTTGCAAGTCGGCGATATTGTCCGCAGCGTAAACGGAGAAGAAGTCCGTGCCTCCAGCGACTTGCCGGTCATGGTCGGCTCGATGATGCCGGGCAAAGAAGTGACTTTGAGCATTTGGCGCGGCGGCAAACAAACCGATGTCAAAGTCAAACTTGGCAGCGCAGCCGAACAAACGGAAACTTCTGCAAAAGAAGCCGAACACCCGCAACACGAAGGCGGCCATGACGGATTTACCGTTGAAAATGCAGGCCTAACTTTGCAGGTTGAAAACGCAGACGGCAAACAACGCTTAATCGTTCTGCGCGTTAGCGGTGCGGCCGAACGTGCCGGCCTCAAACGCGGCGACGAAATTATTGCCGTCAGCCAAATCAGCGTCAATGACGAATCCACTTTCCGTAGCGCATTGGAAAGCGCAGGCAAAAACGTACCGCTTTTGGTACAACGCGAAGGCAATACTTTGTTCCTCGCGCTAAATCTGCAATAGCAAGATTTTCAGACGGCATGATGATGCGTTAAATGATAAAATACCCATCTGTCAGAGGCGGTGGGTATTTTGTTATCCGTCTTCCAGTTTAGGCCGTCTGAAAATATTTCACCGCTTATATACAATATAATTATGCAACTTATTAATTATTCGAATTCTATTTTATCCATTATTCCTGCAGCCATCGCGCTTGCCCTGGCCATTGCCACGCGTCGTGTATTGCTGTCCTTGGGTGTCGGCATTATCGTCGGCTCATTCCTGCTGGTAGGCGGTAATCCGCTTGATGCCTTGGTTCACTTGAAAGACATGGCCGTCAGCCTGACTTGGGCGGACGGCGATTGGTCTTTGGGCAAACCCAAAATCCTGCTCTTCTTAGTGCTTTTGGGGATTTTCACTTCCCTGCTGACGCATTCAGGCAGTAACCAAGCATTTGCCGATTGGGCAAAACAGCACATCAAAGGCCGCCGTGGTGCGAAGCTGCTGACTGCCTGCCTGGTATTCGTTACCTTTATTGACGACTATTTCCACAGCCTTGCCGTCGGCGCGATTGCCCGCCCTGTAACCGACAAATTCAAAGTTTCCCGCGCCAAACTGGCTTATATCCTTGACTCCACTGCCGCGCCGATGTGCGTTTTGATGCCTGTATCCAGCTGGGGGGCATCGATTATTGCTACTTTGGCAGGCCTTTTGGTGACTTACAACATCACAGACTACACACCAATGGGCGCATTCGTGGCCATGAGCCTGATGAATTACTACGCCGTCTTCGCATTGATTATGGTGTTTGTCGTGGCCTGGTTCTCCTTCGACATCGGCTCCATGGCCCGTTTGGAACGCGCCGCTTTGAATGAAATTCATGATGAAACCGTTGAAACAGGCCATCCCAACGGTCGCGTATTCGCTCTGATTGTGCCGGTTTTGGTACTGATCGTCGCCACTGTTTCCGCCATGATTTACACTGGCGCACAAGCTTCTGAAACCTTCTCTTTGCTCAGCGCATTTGAAAATACCGATGTAAACACTTCCCTCGTATTCGGCGGCACCTGCGGCGTATTGGCCGTCATCCTCTGCACCATCGGCACCATCAAAACCGGCGATTACCCTAAAGCCATTTGGCAGGGCATCATCTCTATGCGCGGTGCCATTACCATCTTAATTTTGGCATGGATCATCAGCACCGTTGTCAGCGAGATGCACACCGGCGAATACCTCTCCACTTTGGTGGCAGGCAATATCCACGCAGGCTTCCTACCCGTGATTTTGTTTATGCTCGCAGGCGTGATGGCCTTCGCTACCGGCACAAGCTGGGGCACATTCGGCATCATGTTGCCGATTGCCGCCGCCATGGCCGTCAAAGTCGAACCTTCGCTGATTATCCCTTGCATGTCTGCCGTAATGGCCGGTGCCGTATTTGGCGACCACTGCTCGCCAATTTCCGATACCACTATCCTCTCTTCTACCGGCGCACACTGTAACCACATCGACCACGTTACCTCGCAATTCCCTTATGCGCTGACCGTAGCCGCATCTGCTGCCACAGGCTACCTCGCACTGGGCATGACCGGCTCTGCGCCTTTAGGTTTTGTGGTAACCGGCATCGTGATGGTTGTGTTGGTTTTCATCTTAAAAGACAAGAAAAAAGCAACTGCCTAATTCAAAACCAATATTCAGACGGCCTGAGATATTCTTACACTCTCAGGCCGTCTGAACATAACGATTATCCAATAGATACATTATTCAGGACAAAACAATGAATACGCCTCATCTTCCACGCGGCCCAGTCATGGCCGACGTCGCTGCCTATCATCTGACCGAAGAAGAAAAACAACGCCTGCTCGACCCTGCCGTCGGTGGCGTTATTTTGTTCCGCCGCAACTTTGAAAACGTTTCCCAGCTCAAAGCTTTGGTTCAAGAAATCAAAGCCGTCCGTACACCTGAACTTATCATCGCCGTCGACCACGAAGGCGGACGGGTTCAACGTTTTATTGACGGCTTCACCCGCCTGCCTGCCATGAATGTATTGGGCGAAATTTGGGATAACGAAGGCCAAGAAGCCGCCTGTACCCAAGCAGAACAAGTCGGCTGGGTTTTGGCAACCGAACTCTCCGCCTGCGGTATCGACCTATCCTTTACGCCTGTATTGGATTTGGACTGGGGTCAATGCGCCGTCATCGGCAACCGCAGTTTCCACCGCGACGCCAACATCGTTACCCAGCTTGCCCTTGCCCTGCAAAAAGGTCTGAACAAAGGCGGCATGAAATCTTGCGGCAAACACTTCCCCGGCCACGGCTTTGTCGAAGGCGACAGCCATCACGTCCTGCCTTGCGACGAACGCAGCCGAGAAGAGCTAGAAGCCGCAGACCTTATCCCCTTCCGAGCATTGAGCCAAGCAGGCATGGCCGCAGTCATGCCTGCCCACGTCGTATACCCGCAAACCGACAGCCAACCTGCCGGCTTCTCCGAAAAATGGCTGAAACAAATCCTGCGCCAAGAAATCGGATTTAACGGCGTTATCTTTTCAGACGACCTGACCATGGAAGGCGCATGCGGTGTCGGCGGTATTAAAGAACGCGCCCGCCTTTCTTTTGAAGCAGGCTGCGATATTGTACTGGTGTGCAACCGTCCCGATTTGGTAGATGAATTGCGAGACGGTTTCCACGCACCGGCAAACGCCGACTTGGCAGCGCGTTGGCAATACATGGCCAACACATTGACCGTACAAGAAGCCGCCGACATCATGGCAACCGAAGCATTCCAAGCCGCCCAACAAGCAACTGCCAAACTGGCAACGCCAAAAGACATCGCTGGCGGTGTCAAAGTCGGTGAAGCATTCTGATTCAAGGCCGTCTGAAACATTGACAGCAAATAAAAAAAGGAAGACTTGAAAAAGTCTTCCTTTTTTTGATTTAAAGCGATTAGCGGTGTTGCGGATTGTAACGGTTTTCCAATCGCAGGAATACCCAACCCAAAAAGCTTGTCAGCACCAAATAAATCAGCGCAATTGTATAAAGCGGCTCTTCATAGACAGAATAGCGGCCGGTAATCGTGCTTTGTACATAAGCCAACTCTGCCACGCCAATGACGGAAAGCAATGAGCTGTCTTTCAACAACGTAATAAACTCACTGGCCAATGGCGGCAACATACGGCGCAAAGCTTGCGGCAAAATCACATAACGCATCGCCTGAGTATAGGTCAGCCCCAAAGAACGCGCAGCTTCCATTTGGCCTTTATCAATCGATTGAATACCGGCACGGAAAATTTCACAAATATACGCACCCGAGTTCGCAACCAAAGCCAAAGAACCGGCAATCAGCGCACCATAAGAACGGCGCAGATCAACAGCTGCTTCGCCGCTAATCAGCACACCGTCGGCCGGGTGAACGAAAAATGGGAACCAAACATAAGCCCAAATCACAATTTGTACAAACAATGGCGTACCGCGGAACAGCGTAACATACCAAAAAGAAATCTTACGCAACACCCAAGCCAAGGCACGCATCGGCACACCGGCTTTTTCCGGATTGATCAAACGCGCCAATGCCAACAGCAAACCCAAAACCGAGCCACCTGCCGTTGCAACCACCGTCAGTCCCAGCGTTGTCAACACGCCGTATAAAAACATCCAGCGGTATTCATAAATAATGTCAAAACGAAAATCCATAAACCTTCCGTCGGTCAAAATCGGTAACTAATCCGAATATTTTTTAAAATGAAGCTTGATATTTTACAAGAAAATACATTGCTTGAACGGTTTTTTGTTAAATTATTCCGCCCAACCCTGCTTTTTTTACATTTCTAATAAATTAAAGCCCCTTTTCACCTTTGCCCATATAGGACATTTTCCGTATAAAAAACAAAGCGCAAACCCGACACAAAATTGACCGAAACACAAAAACAGCGGATAATCCGCCCATTCTTCAAACATCTTTCAGACGGCCTTCCCTCTTTCCTTAAGGGCCGTCTGAAAACATTTTAAAAAGCATAAAACATGAAAGTACCCGAACTCTTATTGCCTGCAGGCGGCCTCGAACGCATGCGCGCCGCCTACGATTACGGCGCAGATGCCGTTTACGCCGGCAGCCCGCGTTACTCCCTGCGCGCCCGCAACAACGAATTTGCCAAACTCGACGTCCTCGAGCAAGGCATTAAAGAAGCGCACGAGCGCAACAAAAAATTCTTCCTGACCGTCAATACGCTGCCGCACAACTCCAAACTCAAAACCTTTGTTTCCGATATGGAGCCCTTGATTGCCATGAAACCCGACGCGTTGATTATGGCGGATCCGGGTTTGATTATGACTGTGCGCGAAAAATGGCCGGAAATGCCGATTCACCTGTCCGTACAGGCAAACACCACCAACTACTGGGGCGTGAAATTCTGGCAAAACATCGGCGTTGAGCGCATTATTCTGTCGCGCGAATTGAGCATGGAAGAAATCGCCGAAATCCGCCAAGAATGCCCCGACATCGAACTCGAAGTCTTCATTCACGGCGCATTGTGTATCGCCTACTCCGGCCGCTGCCTGCTCTCCGGCTATTTCAACCATCGCGACCCCAACCAAGGCACCTGCACCAACTCCTGCCGTTGGGACTACAAGGTTCACAACGCCACTGAAAGCGATGCAGGCGACGCCCAACTTCTGCAAGGTTTCAACTTTGAAAAAGCTCAAGAAGAAGCCAACCAAAACTTTGAAGGCATCAATGGTCAAAAACGCCATCCCTACGCCGACAAAGTTTTCCTGATTGAAGAGTCCAACCGCCCGGGCGAAATGATGCCGATTATGGAAGATGAACACGGCACCTACATCATGAACTCCAAAGACCTTCGCGGCATTGAAGTGGTTGAGAAACTGGCAAAAATTGGTGTGGACAGCCTCAAAGTCGAAGGCCGTACCAAATCGCTCTATTATGTTGCACGCGTGGCCCAGTCCTACCGCAAAGCGATTGACGATGCCGTTGCAGGCCGTCCGTTTGATTACAGCCTGTTGAGCGAACTCGAAGGCCTCGCCAACCGTGGCTACACCAGCGGCTTCCTCGAACGCCACCAAACTCAAGACTACCAAAACTACCTCAGCGGCCATTCCACCGCCAAACAAAGCCAATACGTCGGCCACGTTACCGAAATTGATGAAAACGGCTGGGCGACAATCGAAGTTAAAAACCGCTTCGCTGTCGGCGATTCACTCGAAATCATCCACCCGAGCGGCAACCAAACCATCAAATTGGAACAAATGACCCGCAAAGGCCAGCCTGTCGATGTTGCCCCAGGCAACGGCATTCAGGTCAAAATCCCGAATATGCAAGGCAAAGAAAAAGCTTTGGTTGCGCGGATTATGAATCCTTAAGCATCAAAAAATAAAGGCCGTCTGAAAGTTTCAGACGGCCTTTTAAATGATCTATGCTGTTTTAAGCCTATTCTTGCAATACGGCAGCAATCAATTCTTCCGCACCATCATCTGCCAGTTTTTTGGCGACTGCACGACCCAAGGCATCGGCGTATTCGGCAGGGGCTTGCGCATCCGCCTGCAAAATTACCGAACCGTCAGGATGACCGACCAAGCCGCGCAAGGTCAGCAAGCCGTTTTCTTCAGTGCAATATGCGGCCAGCGGCACTTGGCAACTTCCACCCAAAGCGCGCGCCAACGCACGTTCGGCCGTAACGCAGGCGTGTGTGGTATCGTGGTTCAAAGGCTTTAAGACTTCGTACAAATCTTCGCGATGCGCTGCAATTTCAATACCCAATGCGCCTTGTCCGGCGGCAGGCAGACTGTCGGATTCCGACAAAATCATGCGGATGCGTTCGTCCAATTCCAGACGCTGCAAACCGGCGGCAGCCAAAATAATCGCGTCGTATTCGCCGTTATCGAGTTTGGACAAACGGGTTTGCACATTGCCGCGCAAAGGTTTGATAACCAAATGCGGATAGCGCACGCGCAACTGGGCTTCGCGGCGCAGGCTGGATGTGCCGACGACAGCGCCTTTGGGCATTTCTTCCAAACGCGCGTATTGGTTGGACACAAATGCGTCAAACGGATTGGCGCGTTCGCCGATGGCCGCAAGCGTAAAACCTTCAGGTAAATCCATCGGCACGTCTTTAATCGAATGCACGGCCAAGTCGGCCCGGCCGTCATACAAAGCCTGCTCCAACTCTTTGACAAACAAGCCTTTACCGCCGACTTTTGACAAAGTTCTGTCCAAAATCTGGTCGCCGCGCGTGGTCATGCCCAAAATCTCGACTTCGCAATCGGGATACAGGGCTTTCAGACGGCCTTGGATGTGTTTTGCCTGCCACATGGCAAGCAGGCTTTCGCGACTGGCGATAACGAGTTTTTTCGGGTTCATAATGGTTGCCTGAAAGATGGAAAACGGCATGAAGTCTATCATATTTTGGGCGTTTTTTCAGACGGCATGGGGGTGAATATGTTATATTTACGCCTAAAAACCAAATTTTCCGGACAACATGAAACGCGCCAAGAAATATCCTTTTTTATCCTTACAGCGGCAACGTTTTCATCTGAGCTTTGAAAACGCTTCTTCCGCCGCCAACCTTCCGTCAGAGAACGACTTCTACCGCTGGGCGTGGTCGGCCTTGAAAAACGAATACCGCCGCGCAGACATCAGCCTGATTCTTCTGGACGAAGAAGAAGCCCGCGCCTACAACCGCGACTACCGCGGCAAGGATTACGCCACCAATGTATTGAGTTTCGCGCTCAACGAAGGCGAAATCCTGCCCGACCAGTTTTCAGACGGCTTGTATGGCGATTTGGTAATTTGTCCGCAAGTGGTTTTGAAAGAGGCCGCCGAACAAGGCAAAACACCTGAGCAGCATTTTGCCCACCTGACCATACACGGTACTTTACACCTGATGGGCTACGACCACATCGAAGACAATGAAGCCGAAATAATGGAAGCCGAAGAAATCCGCCTGATGCTGGCGGCAGGCTTCCCCAACCCCTACCAAGAGGACGAATATTAAAATGGACGGTACGCAGTCGAAACCCAAGTTTTTCGAACGCCTAATCTCCCGACTTGCCGGCGAGCCTGATTCCGCCGAAGACGTATTGACCCTGCTGCGCCAAGCGCACGAGCAGGAAGTTTTTGATGCCGACACACTGACCCGGCTGGAAAAAGTATTGGACTTTGCCGAGCTGGAAGTGCGCGATGCCATGATTACGCGCAGCCGCATGAACGTATTGAAAGAAAACGACAGCATCGAGCGCATCACGGCCTACATCATCGAAACCGCCCATTCGCGTTTCCCCGTCATCGGCGAAGACAAAGACGAAGTTTTGGGCATTTTGCACGCCAAAGACCTGCTCAAATATATGTTCAACCCCGAGCAGTTCCACCTGAAATCCGTCTTGCGCCCTGCCGTTTTCGTCCCCGAAGGCAAATCACTGGCCTCCCTTTTAAAAGAATTCCGCGAACAACGCAACCACATGGCGATTGTCATTGACGAATACGGCGGTACATCCGGCCTGGTAACCTTTGAAGACATCATCGAGCAAATCGTCGGCGACATCGAAGACGAATTTGACGAAGACGACAGCGCCGACAATATCCACGCCGTTTCTTCCGAACGCTGGCGCATCCACGCTGCCACCGAAATCAAAGATATCAACACCTTCTTCGGTACGGAATACAGCAGCGAAGAAGCCGATACCATCGGTGGCCTGGTCATTCAAGAATTGGGACACCTGCCCGTACGCGGCGAAAAAGTCATCATCGGCAGCCTGCAATTTACCGTCGCACGCGCCGACAACCGCCGTCTGCACACCCTGATGGCCACACGAATTAAAGAAAACACGGATAAACCATGATTATTCTGGATCACGTCTCCAAACACTATCAAACACGCGACAACAAAGACTTTGTCGCCGTCGAGCCGACCAGCCTCGAAATCAAACAGGGTGAAATCTTTGGCTTGATGGGCTATTCCGGCGCAGGCAAATCCACCCTGCTGCGCCTGATTAACTTATTGGAACGTCCGGATACAGGTACCGTCAGCGTGTGCGGCCAAGAGCTGACCGCACTCAACGCCACGCAACTGCGCCACGCCCGACAAAACATCGGCATGGTATTCCAACAGTTCAACCTATTGAGCAACCGTACCGTTGCCGAAAACGTCGCCTTCCCTTTAGAAATTGCCAAATGGCCGTCTAAAAAAATCCAAGCGCGTGTTGAAGAATGTTTGGAAATTGTCGACTTGCAAGACCGTGCCAACCATTACCCGTCCCAACTTTCCGGCGGTCAAAAACAACGTGTCGGCATTGCCCGTGCGCTGGCGCCGCAACCTCAAGTCATCCTCGCCGACGAACCCACTTCCGCCCTCGACCCCGCCACTACGCGCAGCGTTTTGAAATGTTTGGAAGACATCAACCGACGTTTCAACGTAACCATCGTCATCGTTACCCACGAAATGAGCGTTATCCGCCGCCTGTGCGACCGTGCCGCCCTCTTGGATAAAGGCCGTCTGCTGGAAATCGTTGAAGTACACGGCAACCAAATCCATGCCCAATCCGAAATCGGGCAAGAGCTGATTCGAGAGGACTAATATGGCAGATTTAACATTTGAAAGTGCTGTTGAGACCATCATCAGCATGAAGGGCGAAATTATCCAAGCCTTGGGCGAAACCTTTATTATGGTCGGCCTATCGACTACTTTCGCCGTTATCTTCGGTACGATTTTGGGCGTATTGCTGTTTGTGACGTCAAGCCATCAGTTGCACTACAACAAACAGCTGAATTTGTTTTTGGACAACCTGGTCAACCTGATGCGCGCATTCCCTTTCGTCATCCTGATGATTGCCATGATTCCTGTTACACGCGCCATCATCGGCACGACCATCGGCCCGGTTGCCGCCTCATTGGTATTGAGCGTATCCGGCCTATTCTACTTCGCCCGTCTGGTTGAGCAAAACCTGCGCGAAGTACCCAGAGGCGTAATTGAAGCGGCCTCCGCAATGGGTGCCTCACCCATGAGCATCATCTGCAAAGTGCTTTTGAATGAAGCACGCGCAGGTATGGTTTCCAGCATTACCGTACTGGCTATTGGCCTTTTGTCGTACAGCGCGGCGGCAGGTATGATTGGCGGCGGCGGTTTGGGCGACCTTGCTATCCGTTACGGCTACTACCGCTATCAAATGGAAGTCATCATCTTCATCGTTGCCATCCTGGTTTTACTCGTTATCCTGATTCAAGGTATCGGCAACAGATTGGCGCGCAAACTGGATAAACGTTAAACAAACCAGGCCGTCTGAAATGGACTTACTATTTTTCAGACGGCCTGTTATCTATTTAGAACATATTAGGATATACCAAATAAATCTACAAAAAACACCCTCATATTCCCAAAATAGATTTACAATTCCTCTTTTTTTGACGGCGGCAGCTTAAGGCCGTCTGAAACCGTTTTATCATCCATCTGGAGCAAAATATGAAAACCAACACATTCTTCAAAACCCTTTCTGCTGCTGCGCTGGCCATCGTATTGGCTGCCTGCGGTGGTCAAAAAGACAGCGCGCCTGCTGCCTCTGCTGCTTCTTCTGCCGACAACGGCGCAGAGAAAAAAGAAATCGTCTTCGGTACAACCGTCGGCGACTTCGGCGATATGGTAAAAGACCAAATCCAACCGGCTTTGGAGAAAAAAGGCTATAAAGTCAAACTGATCGAGTTCACCGACTATGTGCGCCCCAACCTTGCTTTGGCTGAAGGCGAATTGGACATCAACATCTTCCAACACAAACCTTATCTGGATGACTTCAAAAAAGAACACAAACTGGACATCACTGAAGCCTTCCAAGTACCGACTGCACCTTTGGGCCTGTACCCTGGCAAACTGAAATCTTTGGACGAATTGAAAGACGGCGTCAGCGTTTCCGCACCTAACGACCCATCCAACTTTGCCCGTGCATTGGTTATGTTGAACGAATTGGGCTGGATTAAACTGAAAGCCGACGTTGATCCGCTGACCGCATCTAAAGCAGATATTGCCGAAAACCCTAAAAACATCCAAATCGTAGAACTTGAAGCCGCCCAACTGCCGCGCAGCCGTGCCGACGTTGACTTTGCCATCGTTAACGGCAACTACGCCATGAGCAGCGGCATGAAACTGACCGAAGCCCTGTTCCAAGAGCCGAGCTTCGCCTACGTTAACTGGTCTGCTGTCCGTACTGCCGACAAAGACAGCCAATGGCTGAAAGATGTAACCGAAGCCTACAACTCTGACGAGTTCAAAGCCTACTCACAAAAACGCTTTGCCGGTTACAAATACCCTGCGGCATGGGGTGAAAATGCAGCAGCAGGCGCTCAAGCCGAAGTCGCCTCTACTGCTTCTGCAACCAAATAAATCGCTCTTTGAAAAAAGGCCGTCTGAACGTTCAGACGGCCTTTTTCTATCATCACTCACAAAGTCAAAAAATTATTTTTTATTGATAACAATCACTTATATAATTTCTTATATCAAACCGAATCAACTGTTGTAAAAATATTCAATAAAAATCTATGTTTTTATTCAATATAATCAATCACTAAATGAATTATTCTACTTTTTTATAATATTCACTGGTAATGTTCCGCTTATCCTGATATTATACCGTTTATCTAAAGACATCCGGTTATCTGCTTTTTAGACCGCTCATCTTAATTGCTTTAAACCACTTTGTCGGATTTTCCCATAATGTTGTGTTTCTCCGTTTCGAAGGGGTTTGAGCGGTCGAAATACCGTATTGCTTAGATATTAAAGCTTCGTGCTTTGAAATGAGTGAATTTTTGTTTTAAGTGTCGTAATCTCTTGCTAATTACTCCCAGCTGCAAGAGTTTCAGGGTTGTCTATTTGGACAACCCTTCTTTTTTATACTCCATTATTTCAATAACTTAAGATTTTCTTATTCATATTCAAACCAACTGGCGAAACCATTCTTTTTCTCAATCTCAAATCTTCTTCAATTCATTATTCGGCATCACCAGCCAAACCTGTGCCTTTTTGACTTGGGCAGCTGCTCGGATGGCCGCTTCATCCATAATAGAAAATGCGGTAGAAAAGGCATCGGCAACTGCCGCACTCTCCGCCATAACGCTCATGCTTTTATAGCGCGGCTGGCTTCCGCCTGTGCGCGGGTCAAACAGATGGGTAAATTTGCCTGCCTCGTCCATTACCGTGCCATAGCCGCCCGATGTGGCAAACGCTTGATTTTTCATGGCAATGGTGGTCAGAATTTGGTCTTCTTGGTCAGGATTGCGGATGCTGACATTCCACTCGCGCTGGTTGGCATTATCAAAGCCGTAAATCTCCCCCATATCAATCAATGCCTGAGAAACACCTTGCTGCTTCAACAATTCGGCTACTTTGTCGGTAATATAGCCTTGGGCAATGCCGTTAAGCGACAAGCCCATGCCTTTTTGGGCAAAACGGATTTCTTTGGTATCAAAATCGACTTTATTGAAGTCCACCAATTTAAGCGTATCTTTGATGCTGCGTTCGGACGGCGGCGTTTCGGTTTTCGGATTCCGTCTGAAATGGTCGGCATACAGATTCCACAAAGGCTGAATGCTGGGATCAAATGCACCTTGCGTCAGCTGATGAATATCCCGGCTGATACTGAGCAGCTGCAAAAAATCGGATGGCGGATTTTTCAGACGGCCTTCTCGGTTTAAGCGGCTGATCAGGCTGTCGTCCCGATACAGGCTGAAGATTTTTTCCAATCGTGAAACTTCCGCCAATACTTTGTTGATCAGTATCTCCGCCTGCCTGCGCCCAACGCCGAACAAACGCAATTCCGCACCCGATCCTAATGCAATCCCTTTCCAGATAACAGGCTGCCCTTCTTGATTCGGCCCGGCTGAATGAGTCGGCTGATTGGTTTTTCGACTGATGACAAAGGGAATGCCGGCACCGGCGGCAAGTGTGGCGGCGATGGCAATGAAGCGGCGACGCGTTAAAGGGGTGGACATAAAGTATTCCTTAGATTTTTTATCTTTATATTGAAAGCCGCATTCATTAAATCAGCAATCGGCAGCTTCCAACACAAAGGCCGTCTGAAACTGTTTCAGACGGCCTTTATTGGTTGTTTTATTTGAAAATGTATTCGTCGGGCATCTCTGCAAAACCGACTACTCTGCCGCCTTTTTCTTTGGCGAATTTTTCAGCCTGAGCCTTGTCGGCAAACGGAAGCGCATCTTCCGCACCCATGCCGCCGATAAAGCTGCTTTCAATAACGTAATAGGCCTTTTTCGCATCTATCCATTCAGTGTCGGCATTGGGTTTTTCCCAATCTTTGACTTTACCCATATCGGTAACATAGATGACATGAATACCTTTAGGCTCTTCGGGCAGTTTGGTGTAACCGAACATCTGCTTGATAGTGGAAAACCAAACCGGTTTGTCAGGTTTGCCGTTCAAGAAGATTTGCGCTTTAGGGCCGTTGTGTTCGGTCAAATTCATGCTGCAGTAATGACCGACTGCGCTGTCGCTGATTTGTTGGGGCGTAGGCGGAGGGCTGTTATCCTGCTTGCTGCAGGCTGCCAATGCGATGAGTGTGAAGGTTGTCAATAGTATTTTTCTCATATTTGTCGCTTTCCGAAAATCCAGGCGGCTAAAATCAAAGGAATGATAACCCATAATACCTGAGCCGTCAGCAAAACAGGCATAGTCAGGCTGATTTGATCGCTTAAACCCGCCATGCCGGCATACATGGCTGTATTTTCGTAACCCGTCAGGTTCAGCAGGCGATAAATGTCTGCGGGGTTGAACAGAAGAACGGTTTCCACTACAGGCGCGGTAATGACTTGTTCGGTATCGGCAACCAAAACACCCAAAAGCGCCATATCGAAAATAACGACAAAAAACAGCCATACGCCGATGGCGATACCGGCGGCTGTACCGCGTTCTTTAACTTTTGCGCTGATCAAATAGCCCATGGACAAAAAGGCTGCGCCAAGAATCACGCTGGCAGCAATCAAAAGGGCGAAAGGTTGCCATGCGGCAATATCAAAACCGCCGTTGGCAAGCTGAAGGGTAATACCTGCCAATCCGTAGCCTGCGGTGGTAGCAAGGGCAAGAATGATGAGGTGGCCGATAAATTTACCGGCAAGGATTTGGTTGCGCGAGATGGGGTAACTTAGCAACAACGCCATTGTACCGCGCTCGATTTCGCCGATCAGTGCATCATAAGAGAGCAACATCGCAATCAGCGGGATCAAGAAGATAGACAGGCTGGACAGACTGACTACAGTTACCGTCAAGGGATCAACCTTGACCGAACCGGTAGGCGAGCTGCCGAGAAAGCCTAATGACAGTGCCAATGCGGCAAGCAAAAGTGCGGCGGCAAGAACCCAACGGTTGCGCAGGCTGTCTCGGACTTCTTTGCCGGTAATAATCCAAACGGGGTTCATACGTCTTCCCTCTTCAAGAATTGCGCGTACATATCATCAAGTGTTGGCGTGTGGATATCGATGTAGGCAAGACTGCCCAAATCACCCAATTCGCTCAAAAGTCCCATACGCTCTTCGGCTTTACATTGCGCTTTATACGACAGGCCGTCTGAAAGCGGATGCCAACGCTCGCTCAACGGGCGCGCTTCTTTCAAGCGGACGTTGACGGTCAGCGGTAGACCGCTTTGAACATGCAACTCATCCATGCTGCCGTCAGCAACTTTCACGCCGTTTTTCATAACGATGATGCGGTCGGCGTGGCCGTCAAGCTCGGCCAGTGCATGGGTGCTGAGCAATACGGTTGCGCCGCGCCCATTGAGTTCGCGCACAACTTCGTAAAACATTTGACGTGAAGCCGGATCAAGGCCGGAAGTTGGCTCGTCAAACAATAAAACTTTAGGCTCGCCCAACAAGGCTTGTGCCAAAGCGAGGCGTTGACGCATACCTTTAGAGTAAGTGCCGACACGGCGGCGTGCGGCCTGGGAAATGCCGACACGCTCGAGCAATTCGCGGTTTTTACTCAGGGGCTGTTTTTTTAGTTTGGCATAGAAATCCATGGTTTCGATACCGGTCAATGAAGGGTGCAATGCAACCGTTTCAGGCAGGTAACCGATTTGGCTGCGACGCTGCGCCCCTGCTTTACTGCCGGTCGGCTCTCCCAAAAGCATCACTTCGCCCTCGGTCGGCGTAATCAGGCCGAGTATCAGCTTCATAATGGTAGATTTGCCTGCACCGTTGTGTCCTGCCATGCCGACGCTCTCGCCAGCCTTGAGAACCAGATCGACTTGGTTGACGGCCTTTTGGCTGCCAAACTGCTTGGTCACGTTTCTTAATTCAACGTGGTTGGTACTGCTCATGGATATTCCTCTAGTGAATGTTTCAGACGGCCTTTGATATTGGGCCGTCTGAAAGGTTACATATTGGCATTTCCGCCTGTCAACGCACCGTTTTCGGCATTACCCCATTCGGATTGGTGCGTTTTTGCTTCATGCAGCAATTCGTCCTTCATGGCTTCGTATTTGGTTGTCGTTTTATTGCGGACAGGGTTCATCAAAGGCTTGCTGTCAATTACGCCGCCGGGCAGGATGGCGGGAAATTGAGATTGCGCCCATTTGACAATGCTGATGGCAGGGCTGTTCATCAATAACCGGGCGACGGGTGCGCGCCAGATGATTTGGTCGATAATCCCATTGGGACGGTAGGCACTGTCGCCGAAGCCGTCGCCGTCAAGGTCAAAGGCGCTGTTATCGCTCCAATAGTTGCCGCGACCACCCTCGCCCCAATCAAGGAAACGGGTGCTGACGTATTTGACTTGGCTTTCGTTGTTGATAAACGAATTATTGAACAGGCTTGTGCCTTCAATGGCCGCGGTAAAGTGAATACCGATTTGACAGTTTTCAAAATGATTGTCGAAAATTTTATTGTAGTTGGCATTGTAGGCAAACACGCATTTGCCTGCCTTGTTGATCACATTATCGTAAATTTCGGAATAATTGACGTAGTTGAGCATAATGCCTTGGTCGCGGCTGCCAACGGCAATGTTGCCATACACTTTCAGGCGTTCGGAAAACATCAGCACATAACCCATATTGTTGCCGACGGAGATATTGTTGCTGACTTCGCTGTCATTGGTGTACATATAATGGACGGCAAAGCGCAAGTCGCTAAAACGGTTGCCTTTGTAGGTATTATGGGTACTGGTATTTGAAAAAATACCGTCACGGCCTTTGGAAATATCGTTATCGACCACTTGCGCACCGGGCGCATTCCAGACGGTTACGCCGTTGCCGCGTTCGTTGACGCGCAGGGTTGCATCACCGATGATTTTATTTTCCCGCACCATGGATTCTGCCGCACCGTGAATATACACGCCGACAGAATTGTCGATGATGTTGTTATGCTCCACCAGCGCGCGCGTTGCCGTCTCTTCTAAATAGATACCGGCATCCATTGCCGGCAAACTCATGCCGGAATGGGAAACGGTCAGATTGCGCAAAGTTACATCAGGCGCATGAACGGCAACCGTCCTCCCGCTCCGGTCGCCGACAATCTTGGCGGAACGGTCGGCAGGGCCTTCGATGGTAATGGGTTTGTCGATATAGAGTTTGGTTTTGTATGTACCGGAGGCAAGCTTGAGCGTATCGCCGGCTTGGGCGCGCGCCAAAGCATCATTGAGATTGTCTTGTGCGGATACGTTGATGACTGCGGCAAAGGCCGTCTGAACCATGCTGCCAAGCAGCAATACGAGTGCGGCACGTTGCCATTTGGAACGATGGATTTGTGTGTGCGTCATAATCATATCTCTGTTTCAGACGGCCTGCTTGCCGCATGATAAACCGATGCGGAAACAGGTATTTTGGTGTTATAGCAAAGCTGTCTGATGATGGCTTTCATTTTGTGGCCATATCGGCCGACAAACAACTTTACTATAAAGGCCGTCTGAAAGAATGTTTTTTCAGACGGCCTGAAGAATTAAATCATCAAACCGAAATTATTTTGGTTTAACAATCATTTGGCCAGACATTTCCATGTGCAATGCGTGGCAGAACCATTGGCAGTAGTACCAGTGTACGCCTGGACGGACAGCCTTGAAGGTTACAGAAGATGTAGCTTGCGGGCCAATCTCCATAGCAATGCCATAACCTTCCAAAGTAAAGCCGTGAGTCAAGTCTTCAATGGTCTCAACGTTGGTTACATATACAGTAACTTCGTCGCCTTGGTTCACTTCAAATTGAGGAACGCTGTAAGCAGGCGCAACGGCAGTCATGTACACGCGTACTTTGTTGCCTTCGCGTACGACTTTGGCAGCTTTTTCCAGCTCAACACCGTCTTTTTGAGCTTGTTCCAAAGCTTCTTGCCAGAACCATGGGTCTTTGCGGTCCCAAGTTTTGCTTGGGTTCACTTTAGACGCAGCAACCAAGCACAAGTCGTGTGGTTCGGCAAAAGTCGGATTGTCATGCACCAGACGCATTTCGTCGCCGGAGATGTCGATCAATTGGTCACACTCAGGTTTCAAAGGACCGGCATTCAAGAAGCGGTCTTTAGAGAACTTGTTCAAAGATACCAACCATTTACCGTCGGCTTCTTTGGTTTCGCCCATGGTAGTGTGGTTGTGGCCAGGTTGATAGTGAACGTCGAGTTTTTGTTTAATCGGATCGATTTTCTCGCCTTTATAGGCTTTAATCGCATCGTCGATGTTCCATTTCACCATTTGGCTGTCGATAAACAATGTAGTATAGGCATTGCCGCGACCGTCAAATGCAGTGTGTAATGGGCCAAGACCCAGTTGAGGCTCGGCTACGACAACATCGCGCTCTTTGATTTTACCTGCAAACAAGTCATCCAGTTTGCTGACATCCAATACGGTAACGGTTGGAGACAGTTTACCGTTGAGCATGATGTATTTGCCATCAGGGCTTGCATTACAGCCGTGAGGAGAGTTAGGAACCGGGATGTAACGAGTGTATGGAGAGTTGGCTTCCGCACGACCGTCCAACATTTTCACGCCGTTAACTTCTTTAAAGTCGCCTTTTTTGATGCCTTCTTCGATGGCGGCCAGGTTAAATACCACACACCAGTCTTGTTCGTTGGAAGATGCACCTTGTACAGTCAGAGCGCGCTCAGAGTTATAGCAGGTAGAGAAAGAGTATTTACCTTGGTAGTCGGCATCGCCATTATCCAAGTTACCGTCTACCAATACTTGCCATGCGATGTCCATGGTTTCGCCGTCAACGGCAGTATAAACGGCATTCCAAGTTTTAGGATCATCCCATTTGCCTACGCCGTCAACAGGAACGATATGCTCGCCGTTGGCAAATACGTAGCCGGTTTTCGGATAGCGTTGAGGACGCAGACCGTGAACACCTGAAACGTTTGGAATTTCAACGATTTTATCGGTTTTCATCACATCCAAACGGATACGGCAAACGCGGTTGTTTGCTTTATCGTTGGCATATGCATAGCGGCCGTCGTAAGTTTGATCGGTAAAAGACAAGTGCGGGTGGTGCAAGTCGCCGTTAGGGTAGCAGCGCAGACCGCTGTCTTGCAGGAATTTACGGGTTTCCGGCGTAATTTTTTCATTCAAAATACGCAGGCTCTCGTTGGTACGACCCCAACCGGTAGCGCTGTCCATATTGAATACAGGGATACGCATCAACTCACGCATAGAAGGTACGCCGATCAAGCGCATTTCGCCTGATTGACCGCCTGACAAGAAACCGTAGTATTGGTCAAGTTCGCCCGGACCGACTTCGGAAGTTTGTTTGCCCGGCTCGGCAGAATGAGCAGCGGCTTTTTCGGCAGGTGCAGCACCGGAAGCAGCAGCTTTATCACCCTCGCCGTTAGAGCAACCGGCCAAGCCCAACAAACCGGCACCGGCAATACCTGCACCGGAAGCAGCGGCAGTACCTAAGAATGAACGACGGCTTAAGCCGTTTTGTTCTAATTTTTCGTCTGACATACGACACTCCTTGGATAAAATCCGGCGGCCGATTTTTCAGACGGCCTGCCGATGAAAAACTTTCTAAGTCGGGCTGCCGATACAGCCCTCTTTTTTTATTGATAAATTACTACTTGTCGACACTGATTGCCGATTCTTTTTTAACAAACTGGACGACTTGTTCTTGGGCATTTTGCGTTGCTGCCGCATCATGCTGTTCAGCTTTTGCCGCCGCTTGTTTTTGTTTTTTCTTATTCGTTGCCACTACTTGAGGACAACGCGTATCGTGATGATACATTACCTGACAATGCAGACATTGGATACATTCGTTCGGATGAATGTCGCCTTCTGGTGCGATTGCTTGTACTGGGCATTCGTGTGTACAAATCTGGCATGGATTACCGCACATTTTATAACGGCGCAGCCAATCAAACACACGGAAGCGGCCCGGCAATGCGATACCTGCACCCAAAGGACACAGATAACGGCAGAAGAAACGTTCGATGAACAAGCCTGCAATCAGCAACGCGGCGGCGAACAGAACAAACCACCATTCACGCATGAATTTCAAAATAATTGCAGTTTTGAAAGGCTCAATTTCAGCGAATTTTTCAGCCGTACCCAAATCGTACAGGGAAATTGCCAACAAAGCGAAGAAAATTACATATTTAATCGCACTCAGGCGGGTATGCAACAAGTGTGGCACGGTAATTTGTTTCAGACCCAATTTTTTGGCGATACGGTTGGTTAACTCTTGCAATGCACCGAAAGGACACAGCCATCCACAGAATGTACCGCGGTTCCACAACAGCATGGTCGCCGCTGTAAAGAGCCACAAAATGAATACCAGCGGATCCATCAGGAAGAATTCCCAGTGGAATTCAGTCAAAATGGCTGAGAACAACGTCAAAGTATTCACTACCGATAATTGTGCCTGAGCATACCAGCCGATATAAAACAGCGTAAAGGTCAGGAAACAGAGACGGAACCGTTCATACCATTTTTCGTAACGGACAATCCAGTCTTGGAACAGGAATACCAACAGAAGAATTGTCAAAGCAATACCCACAACCACGATTTGACCTTGTTTGGCTTTCCAAACCTGTTTCCAAAGTTGGTTGGATACGCCTTCCTCAGCCGTTGCATCTTCTGCAATACCTGTACTTTCTTCCGGAGCAGAGGCTGCCGCAGCCACCGGCTCAACCGGTGCACTGATTTCGACCGGCGGTGCTTTAGGATCGTCAACGTAGTAGCCTTTTGGCAATTCATAATCCAAATCGGCAGTTACAAATGCCTTATCATTTACGCTCAATACGCGTTGAATCATCAATTGCAAACGCCATGGTTCGGCACCATCAAATTCCACACCTTCGGGGATGGTGAACCAAGAAACTTCTTTAAACGCGGGAGCACCTTCAGCGGATAAAGCAACTACACGTTCATGTTGCGCATCGGTAAAGCGGAAGCTGGTATCGCCTTGAATCATTTCAATACGGTCAAAGATACCGCCGCGGACATAACCCGAACCTTTCCAAGAATAGCGGCCCTCGCCGGCCACCATCACGGCTTCTTGGCCAGGTTTCAAACGTTTTTGCAGGTTGTTCCAACCGGCTTCACCTAAAAGGCTTTTACCGATGGAAGGTTGGCTGACCAAGGCAACATACAGATCAATAAATGTATCGTTACCATCGCCCTGCTCCGCATGATCTGCCACACCTGCTTTACCGCTTTTCTCAAACAGTTTATTGATTTCGTCGATAGAAATATGCAGATGACCGACGGCTTTTTGTTCCAAAAGCGCATTCCATGACAGGATATCTTGTTTGTCTTGATTGGCAACACGACGCGGACGAGTTTGAACGGCAGGTTCGGCAGACTGTTCGCCGGAAGCAGCTGCCGTACCGGCTTGAACTGCTTTATCTGTACCCAAATGATATTGATGGATTACTGCTTTAACAGAGCGCTGAATACTGTCATTGATGACCATCAGGGTTACAGTCGCACCACTAATAATATCCCCTGGTGCAACACCTGGTTGAGGCGGGTTTTTAATAAAATTTAAGCCGATATATTTGTCAATGAATTTATCGACACGGGATTGCGGGATACCGATCAACATAATCGGCTCATGGTGTTCAACCAATTTTGCGCCGGCAATAGTACCATCATTGGCCAATGCAACCATCGTATCGATCGGTTTACTCGAATAACCGCGCGTATTGACCACGTCAGTCGTGATATAAACCAAGCCAAGCTGCTCTTCGCCCTTGTACACGCGAGCAACCAAAGGCTTACCTTCCGGTTTGCCGTAGCGATCAGCACCGGGGAAAATTTCAGAAGGCTGAATTTTTGCCAAGAAATCAGGCAAGCGCTCCGCATAAGCAGGCAGGCTTACTATCATCATAGAAAACACAGCAAAAAGCACAAGGATTCGTTTCCAAATGCCACTTAAGCACTTCATTTCAAGACAGGACATGGCTATTCCCGATATATCGATACTCTAAACACTTATATTATATGAATCATCTATCGGCAATAATTTGATTAAAATCAAGTTTACAAATCTTAAAACCAGATTCTACATACTAATAATACTTTAGAACTACATTAAATGAACCTTTTATTATTAGGCATGAAACATAGAAAAATCAACTCAATCCAATAATCATCCCTATATTATTAACTTATTTATAATAATACTCAAAATAATTTCCAAAATTTCATTTAGCATATATTGAATAGAACCTGACTTAAATTTCCATAGGCCGTCTGAAAACGAATATTGAAAATACTTTAACCTACCCCTGCAATGACAAAATACATTTCTTACAAAAACAAAAAGAGCCTGTATAAAACAGGCTCTTTTTCAGACTAATCTTAAGTCAGATTAGAATTTGTGACGCAGGCCAACAGTACCAGCAGTTTTCTCGTATTTGTAGTCGCCTTTGCCTTCTTTCAACCAGCCAGCAGACAGCAGGGCAGAAGTACGTTTAGAGAAGTCGTAGTCAGCACCAACGATAACTTGGTTGTACGCGCTGTTCTCTTGTTTCACGCCTTCTTCTTTAGCTTTGAAGCCGTGAGCGTAAGAAACACGAGGAGTTACGTTGCCGAAGCGGTAAGCAGCAGTTGCACCAACTTCAGTACGTTCGTTTTTCTTAGCACCAGCTACGTCAGCTTTAAAGCCTTCGTATTGGCCTACAACAGCAACCATCAGGTTGTTAGCATCGTAACCAGCAGTCAGACGGTGAGCTTGGTGATCTTTGTAAGTACCGGCAGCCAAAGTAGTGTTGTGGTTGAATGCATCCAGGTAACCAGAAGTCAAGTCAGCACGTTTAGCATAAGAACCAGCGTAGCGACCGAAGAAACCAGAGTTCTCGTAGTTCAAGCCCAAGTCGTAAGATTCACGGCTTTTCACAGCGTGATCGTATTTGTCGCTAGGGTTAGCATTGTCGCGAGGTTGGTATTGTACGCTTGCACTGAAACCACCAAACACAGGAGTGTCGTAACGTACAGATACTTTACGAGTATCTACACGTTTGATTTTACCCAATTGCAGAGCGTCTGCGTTAGCATTACTAGATTCCCAAGGGTCGAAGCTGTCGCTGCTGTTTTTCAGAGAAGTATCCAATTTACCAGCACGAACTTTACCGAAACCGCCTTCCAAGCCCAAGAAAGATTCACGGGTCGCGAAACCAGAATCACCACCGGCGATAGAAGTGTTTTGTTCAACTTGCC
>NZ_KV810212.1:40247-149660 GCF_001812725.1 Neisseria sp. HMSC067G12
CACCGGCGATAGAAGTGTTTTGTTCAACTTGCCAAATAGCATTCAAGTTGCTACCCAAGTGTTCGTGGCCTTTGAAGCCGATGCGAGAACCGTAGTCAGCAATCTCAGTAGCAGTTTTAGAAGTAGTCTTACCTTCTTTTACTTTAGAAATTTCAACGCCGGCTTTAACTTGACCGTACAGAGTCACATCAGCCATAGCTGCAACAGGCAGAGCTGCCAAAGTCAGAGCAATCAGAGATTTTTTCATTGCTGTATTCCTTTTCTATTGTGAAGAAATAACTTAAGCAGACCGGACAATCCGCTTAGGCTTACATTATCGCTGGAATCAGCGATTCCATGACTGTTACTATAATTGCTCCTCTCTAAAAAAACAAACTTTATTCAATCCACCCCCACCACCCTTGAAACCCGGCAAAGGCAAACACAGCCTAAAAAAAGGAAATTTATTATTTAAAATCAATGATAAATTTCTTTTAAAACCAATTGTGCATTTTTACAACACTTTATTAATTTACACATCAATCACGCTATTTTGTTGCTTTTATACCAACAATCCGTCAATTAGGCCGTCTGAAAAACGTTACCCGAAACATCCATCCACTCAGGCAGAGGCAGTTTTACCACCCCAAACTCATCAGGATAATCAACGCCTGTCAAATACAGGCCGTCAGACATAAAAGTCGGAGGTGCTTTCAATCTGCTTCTTGCATGAAAGATTGACTGAAATTCATCCACACTAATCCTGCCACTTCCTACATATACCAATGCGCCCATGATATTGCGCACCATATGATGCAAGAATGCATTTCCATGCAAATCAAGGCACAAATAACGAGGAGTCCCACTAATACTTGCTCTATACAGCGTTTTTATCGGCGATTTTGCCTGGCACTCAGCCGCACGAAAGCTGGAGAAGTCATGTTCACCCTCCAATAAAGCAGCAGCCTGCCTCATTAGATTTAAATCTAATTTCAAATGCGTCCACCCCACCCTGCCGACCAACAACGGAGAGCGAACCGGAGATGACTCCAGCAAATAACGGTAATGCCGGCCATAAGCATCAAATCGGGCATTGAAATGCGGTGCAACTTTTTGTGCAAGCAATACAGCCACACCGTCAGGCAAATGCGCATTGACACCACGCACCCACGCCTGCTCCGGACGGCATACAGATGTATCAAAGTGTACGACCTGAGCTGTCGCATGCACACCCGTATCCGTCCTTCCTGCAACAATCGTATTAATCTGCTCTCCTGCTATTAAAGTTAATGCCTGCTCTAAGGCCGTCTGAACAGTCGGCAGGTCTCCTGCCTGTTTTTGCCAGCCATAAAAACGGCTTCCGTCATAAGATAGAGTTAAAGCCCAACGCTGGACGGAATGTCCTGTTGTATTTACTTGTTCAGTCATTTCTTATACTTCTTGTAAATTGATATTGTTGCCTACGCTCAAGTAACAAATATTAAAAAGGCGTGATTAACACACGCCTCCATTTTGTATTTCAGACGGCCTTCATCTTCAACCATCATATAAAGCTGAAATCTTACCCAACCAATAATAGACTCAGATAAAATCTTGCTTTTTAATTTACCATAAAAAAGATGCCGTCTGAAACGGCATCTTCATTTGACTAGCACTTACGCGCCAAGTTCTTTCATCAGTTTTTGGGCTTTATGCAGAATATCGCCTTCAGCCTCCTCAATCAGCCCTTGCAATGTTTCTCGAGCCGCTTCAGGATCACCGATTTCGATATACATCTTAGCCAAATCATATTTGGCTTCAAGCGGTGCAGTCATGCCAACTGATTCTGAAACAAAGCCTCTTTCACTATTGCTTTTATCGGCGGCTACTGAAACATCTTCAGCTCCCCATTCCAATGCACCTTCTTCAATCACAAACTCAGAAGCAGCTTCTTCTTTCTCTACTTCTTCTTTGGTTCCTTGAATTTGCAAGTCTTGATCTTGCTTGATCTCGAATGGCAACGCATGGCCGTCTGAAGCTTCAGGGGTTTCTACCGTAAACTCGAGTGGCTCTTCATTTCTTGACTCGGAGACTTTTTTCTCTGCCGCCAAATCAAACTCAGCAAATGTATTTGCCTGCTCTTCTTTACGTTCAGGCATAACAACGGATACCGGCTGATATGGATTTTCTGGTTCAGGTTCGTACACGCTTTCTGTTGATTCGATATTGTCCCAATCAGCATGGCGACGTTGTTCTGTCTCAACATCATGCGTTACTGCACCTGAAAGAATACCTGCCTGACTATTGTCAATCTTACCTAAATCAAGTTTGACATCATCGATATTGGAAGATTCTTCTACTTCATTGATAACCACATCATCTTCAAAATCGTCTTCGATAAGCAGGCCATCTTGAGTTTTTTCAGACGGCATTACTTTAGTTGCAGCAACCGCAGCAGCTGAAGCAGCAACATCTTTCTGTACAGCCTTCTCTTCATCCATACGGCTTACAGGTGCTGCTTCAGGCTCGTCTTTACGTTTACCCGCAGCTTTTAACAACAACCAAGCAGCAATAAGGGCTGCACCGCCTGCCAATAACCATTTCCATAAATTGCCATTTGATTCGCCCTCTGTTTGCTCCGCGATAGAATCAGTGGTTGCAACAGACTCAGAAGCCACTACATTCTCTTGAGCATCAGAAGAAGCCATAGCTTCTTGAATATCGGATGCAGGAACAGTCGATGCGGCATTTTCATTAACCGCTGCAGATGCTGCTTGTTCTGTTTGTTCAGCTGAAGCTTGTTTTACTTCTTCCTGTTGCTGTGTATTTACGCCAGCATCTTTAACCTGGGCTTCAGTTTGAGCCTCAGGCTGAACAACAGGTTTTTCTGTTTTAGCCTCTGTTGCATTAGCGGTTTCATTGGCTTTTTCTGTTGCCGTATTAGTTTTAGCAGGAGCAGAAGCAGCCAAACGTTGCAATTCGCTACGGTTTGGAATATTCAGCACCTTACCTGCCAACATACGGTTGGCATTGTTATCGATAAACACATCCGGATTGGCATTAACCAATGCTTGAATGGTTTGATCCAAGGTCATACCTTGCGGACGGATGCTGGACGCAATGGCAATCAGGGTTTCACCCGTACGCACCAAATGCTGTCTACCTGAACGTGCAGCTGTGTCGTTTTTAGCAGAGGCCGTCTGAACTTGTTTTTTCTCAGCCTTACGCTGCACATCCTTACGCGCTTGAGCTGCCTGATTACCTACTGCTTTATTGTTTTTAGTTGCAGGCTGTTGGGCATTGCGTGTCGGCTCGAAGGATTGGGATTCGGCAGTTTGACGGGGGCGGACGGATGCCGCATCTTTAGCGTCGTATCCGGCCGGATCGATGATAGCAGTGTATTCACGCGATTGCGCGCCGACACCTACTTGGAAAACCAAAACAGGATCTTTGATGGCTTTAGAGGAACGAATGGTAACGACTGCCTTATCGCCTGATTTGCGTACCGCCGCGCGCAAATTACCATTTGAAATAGTGGCCTTACCGCCATTAAGCAGAGCCTGAGCTTCCTCGCCAGTCACAGTGATACTGCCTGTAAAAGGCTCACCCAAATGAGATTGAACGTTCAAACCGCCCAAACCTGCAGAAGCGCTGAGCGATGTCATTAAAGCGATAGAAGCTGTAATTAATTTAATATTGTGATGTTTTTTCAAAACTGATCCCCTGTTCGGAAATTATGGTACTAACCAATGTGCGCGCATTTAACCATATATTTACTAGATATTACGTCATGATATATTTTTAACCCATTTCTGCCAAGCAATACAGGCTATTCAGCCTGAAATTCCTTGGTAAATCTATTACTTTTGCATGCTTGTGTTTCTTTTTTACAAATTTCGCCAACCCAAAACAAATATCTCATATGGATATATGTGGTATTAAAGTCATGGGGAAAGGTGCAAAAAAACACATCTCCCTGTATGATTAGCATTTACTCAATTAGTTTCATCATTAATATATGAAGGTTTTGAGCGACTTATTCGCCGTATTCTTATTTTTCATCACATACATCATCACCAAAGACATGATTGCCGCAACGGCTGTTGCGGTTATAGTCGGTATTGCCCAAGCTGCGCTGACCTTTTGGAAACACCGCAAACTGGACACCATGCAATGGGTCAGTCTGATTTTGATTGTCTTTTTTGGCGGTGCAACGATTCTGCTGAAAGACAACCGCTTTATCATGTGGAAACCGACCGTTCTGTTTTGGATCGGCGCAATCGTCATGCTGTTTAGCCATCTTGCCGGTAAAAACGGGCTAAAAGCCGTGATGGGTAAAGAAATGCAGCTTCCTGATTTTGTATGGACGCGCCTGACTTATGCATGGATTGGCTTCCTGATTTTTATGGGGGCTGCCAATCTCTTTGTCTTTACGTATTTTCCAGACCAATGGGTCAATTACAAATTGTTCGGCACATTGGGTTTCACAATCATTTTTTCTATCGCACAGGGCATGTATCTGATGCGTTTCCAGCCTAAGGAGGATCAATAATGGAATATTTCATGCTTTTGGCCACTGATGCCGAAGATGTCCACGAAGCACGCATGGCAGCCCGCCCTGCTCATTTGGCACGCTTGGAAGAATTGAAAGCGCAAGGCCGTCTGCTGACTGCCGGCCCCAATCCTCTACCAGACAATCCGGAACGCGTTTCCGGCAGCCTGATTGTGGCTCAATTTGAATCTTTGGACGCAGCACAAGAATGGGCTGAACAAGACCCTTACGTCGATGCCGGCGTATACGCAGAAGTATTGATTAAACCCTTTAAAGCCGTGTTCAAATGAGCAATATGCGTCAAATTATCGAGGAACGCCTGCAGGCACTTGAGCCTGAGTTCTTCGATTTTGAAGATGAGAGCCATCTGCACGCCGGCCATGCCGGCAATAAAGGCGGCGGGCATTATGCGATATTGGTGGTCAGCAACGCATTTGAAAATATCGGTCGCCTCCAGCGGCAACGTATGATTAAGCAGCTTTTGCAAGACTTGTTTTCAGACGGCCTGATTCATGCACTCAGTATCAAAGCGGCCACGCCGGACGAATACTTCCATTAAGATTACTACTTAAACTTTGATTTCTAATCATTAATTTATTTCCAATCATTATTTAAAAGAGAAATACGATGAAAAAAACCTACTTTGCTTCAGCCTTGATGCTTGCCCTGACTACCGGCACCCTGTTTGCCCAAACTTTGGTGACCGTCAACGGTCAAGCCATCGACAGCAGCGTTATCGATGACCAAGTTGCTTCCGTACGCGCCAGCAACCCGAACGTTCAAGACACTCCTGAATTGCGTCAAATGCTGACTGAACGCCAAGTTATCAGCACTGTTGTTACCCAAGAAGCTAAAAAATTAAAACTGGATCAAAGCGCTGAATTCAAAACTGCATTGGAGCAAGCGCGTGCCGATGCCGCCAAGCAAGGTGCAGATAAAAAAGCCACATTCAAAACCGAATGGGCAGTTTTCGAAAATGATTTGTTAGGCCAAGCTTTCGCGGCGCATATCGTCCGTCAATATCCTGTTCAAGAAAAAGATGTCAAAGCCGCTTACAACGACTTCAGCAACTTCTATAAAGGTACTCAGGAAGTCCAAATGGGCGAAATCGTGACTGACAGCAGCAGCAATGCCCAAAAAGCCATTGCCGATTTGGATGCGAAAAAAAGCTTTGTTTCGGTATTGAACCAATACTCAATTGACGAAGCGGCCAAAAAAGCCGGCGGTATCCCTAAAGCTTATGTTCCGCTTAAAGATTTGCAAGAATCAGCGCCTCCGCTTTACGCAGCTGTCAAAGACCTGAAAAAAGGTGCGCACACTAAAACGCCGCTGCAAAACGGTAATTTGTACGCCGTTTTCTACGTCAATGACCGCCGTAACGTTACCGTACCTTCTTACGAAGCCTCTAAAAACGAGATTGGCAGCGACTTACAGGCAGCCCGTGTTGATGCGGCCATTCAATCATTGCTGAAAAAAGCCAGCATCAAAGTCAACAAATAATATAACGTGCCCGCCGTGATAACGGCGGGCAATAAGGAACTCACATGAACATCAAGCCCAAAACTGCCGTTTTGGCTATCCTCGCCCTATCAACCATCGGCTTGGCAACTGCCAAAGCACCTGAAATCGATCCCGCCCGTATCGACAGCATGGTTGCCGAAGTATTGAGACAAGCCGATCAACATCCCAACCAGACTGCCAAACCCGATGGTCAGGCAATCCGCAAAGATGTGGTTACACGTTTGCAGACTTTGGAAATTTTGAAAAATGAAGCCATCCAGGCTGGTTTGGACAAAGATGCAGAAGTGCAGAATCAGCTTAAAAACGTTGAAGCTGAGTTTTATGCCAACCAATACGCTGCTTATCTAGAACGTCAAACCGCGGTTGACGATGCTGAGTTGCGCCGTTTCTACGACCATCAAACACGCATTATCAAGCTGCAACAAGTCAGCTTTGCTTCAGCCGACGAAGTACGCGCCGCGCGAGAGCTGCTGCTAAAAGGCTTGTCATTTGAAGAGCTGATGAAACGCTATCCAAACCCCGAACAAGAGTTCGACGGCTTCATCTCTCCGCAGCAGCTCTCTCCTCAACTGGCTACCGCTTTTGCCGACATGAACCGAGGCGATGTAACGCATGAGCCGATTCAAATGGAAAACCGTTTTTATCTGTTTAAACTCAGTGCAGTAGAACACGATCCCAATGCCGAACCTTTCGAACTGGTACGCAATCAGATTGCCCAAGCTGTTAAACGACAAAAAGTCGAGAATCAGATCGAACGTATCTTAAAAGAAAACGGCATTAATCCGTAAATTGATTCAATGGTTTCAGGCCGTCTGAAACCATACTCCAACCCAAAGGGCGTGTCTTTTACGCCCTTTTTTACAAACTTCTTTTATTCAAAAACATCATGCGCGCTGTTATCCAAAAAGTTACCCAAGCCAAAGTTGACGTTTTGTCCGAAAACTCCTGCGAAACCTGCGGCAAAATCGATAACGGATTTATGATATTGCTCGGCGTTACCCACACCGATACAGAAACAGACGCCAAATACATTGCGGATAAAACCGCCAACCTGCGTATCTTTGAAGACGAAAACGGCAAATTAAATTTATCGCTCAAAGATGTCGGTGGCTCGATATTACTGGTTTCCCAGTTTACCCTTTACGCTGATGCGCGCAGCGGCCGCCGCCCATCTTTCTCCAATGCTGCCCCTGCCGAACAAGCGGATAAGCTTTATCAATATACCGCGCAACTTTTGCGCAAACATGGATTGACTGTCGAAACCGGCAGATTCCAAACCCATATGCAGGTTTCCCTTTGCAATGACGGGCCGGTTACCTTATTGCTTGACTCGCAAAAAACATTCTAAATCCCATCAAAAAAGGCCGTCTGAAATATTTCAGACGGCCTTTCCATTTCTGATCATTACTAAATCAAGCCTTGCGCTTTCACCCAGTTCACAATATCTGCCTCAACGGCTTCAGGCGAACCCGGATTGTCAATTTTAACGCCGTACTCATCCGCACCCAGCTCTTCCAAAATCTCCAGCTGCGAATCCAGCATTCCGGCTTTCATATAATGCCCCTGACGCGACAGCATACGTTCAAGATTGATTGCTTGAGGCGGAGTCAGATGAATAAAAGCCACCTTCCCTTCTGCACCACGCAGAATATCGCGATAGTGATGCTTGAGTGCGGAACAAGTAACAATGGAATATTTTTCCCCGTTTTTTGCCTGCTCTGTCATCCAGTCACGCAAATTGCCCAGCCAAGGATAGCGGTCTTCGTCCGTCAACGGAATACCGGCACCCATTTTGTCGCGGTTGGCTTGAGTATGGAAATCATCGCCTTCGGCATATGGGCATTGGTTGAGATGTTTTTGCAAAGACAATGCGGCAGTGGTTTTACCGCAACCGCACACGCCCATCATGACAAAATGTGTCGTCATTTTTCTACTCCTTGTTTATCTAGATTTTAACGGTATTTGAAAACAGGCGGATTGTGTTATCTCAAAAACACTATCCGCCGGCCATTTTCGATTAAACCAAGATAAACAACACTGACGATAAAGCAAAACCGATGAGTGCGATAAGTGTTTGGTTGACCGTCCATGTCTTCAAGGTCGTCGGCACATCCATATCCAACAGACGGCCGACAAGCCAGAAGCCTGAGTCGTTAAAGTGGCTGCAACCAACGGAACCTGCCGCCGTCGCCAATACCACGCAAGTAATCTGCCAATCGCTGAAACCTGCCGCCGCAACGGCCGGTGCCATCAACGCGGCAGCGGTAGTCAGGGCAACAGTCGCAGAACCTTGCGCAATACGCAAAGCCAAAGCTACCAAGAAACAGCCCAGTAAAACAGGAATACCCAAGTCAGCCATGCTGTCGGCCAAAGCCTTACCGATACCGGAAGCACGCAATACGCCGCCGAACATACCGCCTGCACCGGTAATCAAAATAACCGAGCAAACCGGGCCCAATGCGCCATCAATGGTTTTCTCCAAAGCGCTGGCTTTTTCACCACGTTTACTGCCCAATACATACAGGGCTACCAAAACAGAAATCAGCAAAGCAATTGGTGTCGAACCGAGCATTCGTGCAAACTGCACCCAGCCTTCATCCGCACTGACCATTTTCTCGCTGATCAGAGTAGACAAACCAGTATTCAAGAAAATCAACAACATAGGAATTAGCATAATGCCAATGACCGTAGATGCCTTTGCAGGCGCTTTCGGTTGGTCGTTATCTTGCGTACCGCCGCTGAGCAAATCAGGAACGGGCACATGAATGCTGCGGCCCAAAATCTTACCCAATAAATAGCCGCTGAAATACCAAGTAATCAAGGTAACAGGCAAACCCAAAATCAGCAGTTGACCAATATTTGCGCCATAAAATTCAGAAGCTGCAATCGGGCCGGGATGTGGCGGCAGGAAGACGTGCATGACGGAAAATGCGCCAATAGATGCCAACGCATAGGGCAAAACAGTTTGCTTCATGCGGCGTGCCGTTGCAAACACAATCGGCAACATCACCACCAAACCGGCATCAAAGAAAATCGGAAAACCGAAAATCAAAGAAGCCACGCCTAAGGCAAACGGCGCACGATTCTCACCAAAAATCCGAATCAGCGCATCTGCCAAAGACTGAGCACCGCCGGAAGTTTCCACCAAACGGCCAAGCATTGCACCCAAACCAACCAACAACGCCACGCTGCCAAGTGTACCGCCGAAGTTTTTGACCAATACATCATTAACAATGCTGCCCATAGGCAGACCTGTTACGATGGCAGTCAGCAAGCTGACCAATACCAACGTCAGCAAGGCATGAACGCGCAGTTTTACAATCAAAATCAAGATCAGCAAAATCGCTGCCGCGGCGATACCGAGCAAAGTACCGGCACTCAGCGTTTGAGTCCATCCATCCATTTTGAAGCCTTTCTCTGTAAGAAAAATACAAACTTATTAATGTTTCTTAACACACGTAGATAAGATAACACATTTCACTATGGATTCATACGGCTGGATTTAGTCAAAATATAAACTTCTCTTTTTCAAAACCCTTTTTGTAAGATGCTTGATAAATAAGGATTACAACGAAAAACAAGGGTGACAAAAAGGCCGTCTGAAACGTAGTTAATTTTCAGACGGCCTGACATCATTCTTCTCGATAAAATAGAAACGAATATTTTTTCAATTACCTAAAATCAAGTATTTTCGGCTTATGCCTTGGTAAAAATCACCCCATTTCCCAAACGTAATTCCGGCAGTTTGGTATTAAAATCCAGCCCATTGAGGCATGAGGGACTGTTACGCATTACTGCTTCGATTTCGGCAAAATCCTCGGTCAAAAATTTTAGCCGAATCAAAAGAATCTGGACAGTAATGTTTTACGATTCCCCGAACATTCATCATGCTTTTTCTTAAAAACTGAAAGTGCCATGATACAAAGGCCGTCTGAAAAATTCTTCAGACGGCCTTGATTCTTAAACTTCTGCCGGTGGTTGCGGTGTATCCTCATCTTCCTGCTGCGTTTTCGCTTTGGCAAAACGGCTGAACCAAATACCAGCTTCGTAGAGCAGAATCAGCGGAACGGCAAGCAGGGTTTGGGAAATTACGTCAGGCGGCGTGATGATTGCGGCCACGATAAACGCACCGACAATCACATACGGACGCGCATTCTTAAGCTGTGCAGTCGAAACAATGCCCATTTTGGCAAGCAACACCACAACGACGGGAACTTCAAACGTCGTACCGAATGCAACAAACATGCCCAAAATAAAGGACAGGTATTTATCGATATCGGTCGCCATATTGACACCGACAGGGGTTACACCGGCCAAGAATTTGAAAATAACGGGAAATACCAGAAAATAGGCAAACGCCATACCAACAAAGAAGAGCGTCACGCTGGACAACACCAGCGGCGTAATCAAACGCTTTTCGTTTTGGTATAAAGCCGGGGCGACAAACGCCCAGACTTGATACAGCGTGTGCGGCAACGACAGCAGAAACGCCGCCATCAAGGTAACCTTTACCGGCACAAAAAACGGCGCGATCACATCGGTCGCAATCATGCTGGTATCTTTAGGCAGATTGGCCATCAATGGTTCGGCAACAAAAGTATAGAGCTGCTGGGCAAACGGCATCATGCCCAAAAAGCAGACAACGATACCGATGACGATCCACATCATTCGGCGGCGCAGCTCGAGAAGATGCTCGATAAGCGGTTGGACGGGTTGTTCGTGTTGAGGTTCGGACACCGGTTGACTCACTTTTTACTTACGGACGCGCAGTTTGGGCTTGGCGTGGAATTTCGGGCGCATATCGCGTTTGCGGCTCATCGCCTGCTTACGCAAAGAAGTCGTATGCAGCGGAGGAACATCGGCAGCAGGAGCTTCGACATAGCTGACTTCAACCGCCGGTGCGGGGGAAACCGATGCGGTCAAATACTCACGCCAAGCGCGGTCTTGCTCGGACTCGGCATTTTCAGCTCCGACAGGCTCTTGAGTTTGCGCTGCTCCACCCTCTTCAGGAACTTGGGCCGCACTTTCATTTTCAGTGCTGCTTGAAGCCAAATCAGGCAGAGGATTACCGAACTCGTCCACGCCAAAATCAGCTGGCGTTTTTTGTTCGGGCAGGCGCTCCCAAGGCTTGAGGCCATCTGAAATATCATTCAGATTTTTTTGTGCATCATCGCCTAAGTCTTTGATACCGTCGCGAAACTCCGAAGCGGCGGCTTCAAATTCCTGCTTCACCTTGCGCAATTCGTCCAACTCAGCCTGAGTATTGAGCTCCTGCTTGACGTTGTTGACGAAGCCTTGCAATTTGCCGACCAAACGCCCGACCGTGCGCGCGGCTTGCGGCAGACGTTCTGGACCCAGCACTATTAGGGCGACAACGCCGACCAGCAGCAATTCGCCCAAACCGAAATCAAACATGGATTATGCTTTGTCTTCGTCTTTTTTGTGTTCGATGACTTCGTCTTTTTTGGCATCTTTGCCGTCTGTACCTTCATTCAGGCCTTGTTTGAAGTCATGCACTGCACCGCCGAGGTCTTTGCCGACATTGCGCAATTTTTTGGTACCGAATACCAAAACGACGATAATCAGTACGATAATCCAGTGCCAGAGAGAGAAGCTACCCATGATAAATCCTTGAATTTATTAAAAATAGATGATAGTTATGCAGGCGTACCCATGATATGTATATGCAGGTGGAATACTTCTTGTCCACCGCCTTTGCCTGTGTTGATCAGGGTTTTGAAACCGTCGGTCAAACCTGCCTCTTGGGCGATTTGAGGGACTTTCAACATCATTTTCCCCAACAGGGTTTGATGTTCGGCGGTTGCGTGTGCCAGTGAATCGAAGTGTACTTTCGGAATCAGCAGCAGATGCACCGGCGCAGCAGGACGGATGTCTTTGAAACAAAGCATCTCATCGTCTTCGTAAACAGTTTGTGCCGGAATATCTTTGGTTGCGATTTTGCAGAAAATACAATTATCCATAATGGCTCCAATGGCCGTCTGAAAACGGGTATAACGAGTTTCACCCCAAAAAGGGAAATCGTTTTTGCCCTAAGAGACGGATTCTGAAACAGGTCAAATACGGGATTGTAATATAAATTCAAGATTCTTTGCGAGAAGCTTTTTCCACTAATCCCGACAAACCTTGACGGCGCGCAAGCTCGTTTACTACATCTTCGGCACGCAATCCGTGATGCGCCAATAAAACCATGGTATGAAACCACAAATCCGCCACTTCGTAAACCAAATGTTCGCCACCGCCATCTTTAGAGGCCATCAAGGTTTCACCCGCTTCCTCGATGACTTTTTTCAGAATCTTGTCTTCGCCTTTGTGCAGCAGCTGGGCAACGTAAGAAGCATCGGGATCGCCGCCTTTGCGCGAATCGATGACGTTTTGAATTTGGGTAAGGATAGTATCGGTCATGGTCAGTTTCTCTTATTTTCTTTCAGACGGCCTTAAGGATGTTTATGTCCGTAAATCGCCTCTTCGTCTTTCAACACGGCATCGACTGTCTGCCATGCGCCGTCTTGCCAAACTTTGTAAAAACAGCTTTCGCGCCCAGTATGACAGGCAATGCCGCCGTTTTGTTCAATCAACATGACCACTGCGTCGCCATCGCAATCCAGGCGCAATTCATGTACTTTTTGCGTATGCCCTGACTCTTCGCCCTTCATCCATTGTTTTTGGCGGGAACGGCTGTAATAGTGGGCAAACCCGGTTTCTACGGTTTTTTGCAGGGCTTCGGCGTTCATCCAGGCAACCATCAGCACACGGTGTGTCTGCCAATCTTGGGCAATCGCGCAAACCAAACCTTTTTCATCAAATTTTACGGCATTCAGCAGCGTTTCGTTTATGTTCGACATTCGCATTTTTTTCCCATATTTTCAGACGGCCTTTGGATAGTAATCACAAACGCACTTCAATTCCTGCTTCACGCATGGCCAGTTTTGCTTCGCGGATGCTCGCTTCGCCAAAGTGGAAAATACTGGCGGCCAATACCGCATCGGCCTTCCCGTCCTTAATGCCGTCCACCAAGTGTTGAACAGAACCGACGCCGCCAGAAGCAATGACCGGAATATCGACCGCTTCGCTGACCGCGCGTGTCAAAGGCAGGTTGAAACCTTGCTTGGTGCCGTCTCGGTCCATACTGGTCAGCAAAATCTCGCCTGCACCGCGCCGCTGCATTTCGACAGCCCATTCCACCGCATCCAAACCGGTCGGATTACGTCCTCCGTGGGTAAAGATTTCCCAACGGGTGTTTTCAGGGTTAACCGCTTTGGCATCCACGGCAACAACAATCGCTTGCGAACCAAAAAAACCGGCCGCTTCGTTTACCAAATCAGGATTGGTTACAGCGGCCGTATTGATGCTGGTCTTATCGGCACCGGCATTAAGCAGACGACGGATATCGGCAACCGTACGGACACCGCCGCCGACGGTTAATGGAATAAAAACTTGTGAAGCGACTGCCTCAATAACGTGCAAAATAGTGTCGCGATTGTCGCTGGAGGCAGTGATGTCCAAAAAGGTCAACTCATCCGCGCCTTCATCGTTGTAGCGTTTGGCAACGTCAACCGGATTGCCTGCATCGCGCAGACCCAAAAAGTTGACACCTTTTACCACGCGACCGTCTTTTACATCCAGACAAGGAATAATTCGTTTTGCCAATGCCATACTCAATACCTATTATCCGTTATCAGGCCGTCTGAAACCGTCAGGCCAAAAATTTGCTCAACCAATCCGGCAAATGTTGCAACAGCTGAAAATAACCAATGCCGGCTATCATCGCCAAAACACAGGAAATAATGAAATTGCTGTCAATGCGGCCGACAATGGAAAAAATTAAACCGGCAAATGCCCAGATTATCCCGTTGAAAATCATCCAATAGGTATCGATAATCGGCAAATCAAACGCCGTCAGCTGCCGCAATATCACTGCAATCAGTGTAAACCACAAACTTTCGCTTAGCGGATACACTTCGCGGTCGGATGACCAGATAATCCAAAAACCCAAAACAAACGCTTCAAGCATACCAATCCCTTAATAAAATAAGATATTGAGTGAGTTGTTTTTTTATAATTATTTCAGACAGATTTTAAGTCTAAGGACTTTGCAAAATGCCGCTTTTGAAGGCATTTTCAGCTATACGCCAACTCCTGCGCTGTTACACCTTGCAAAGCCCCAATCTGCATAATTAAACGCACTTAGGTCAAGCCAAAGAATCGGCCATTTTTTGTGCCTGTGCGAAATCAATACTTCCCTCATAAATTGCGCGGCCGGTAATCGCACCGCTCACACCCTCTTTTTCGACGGCACACAATGCGTGGATATCGTCCAAATTCGTCAAGCCGCCGGAAGCGATAATCGGGATATTCACTGATTGAGCCAATTTGACGGTGGCTTCGATATTCACGCCGCTCATCATACCGTCGCGACCGATATCGGTATAAATAATGCTGTTGACGCCATCGTCTTCAAAACGCTTGGCCAAATCGACGACATGGTGTTCCGTTACCGTTGCCCAACCGTCTATCGCCACCATACCGTCTTTGGCATCCAAGCCGACGATAATCTGACCCGGAAAGGCCTTACATGCTTCGCGCACAAATTCAGGATTTTTTACCGCGGCCGTACCGATAATCACATCGGTCAGACCCAAATCCAAATACTTTTCGATGGTGCCCAAATCACGGATACCGCCGCCAAGCTGTACCGGAATATCTTTAACCACGGCGGCCAAAATTTCTTTAATCGCCGGAAAATTTTGAGGAACGCCTGCGAATGCGCCGTTCAAATCAACCAAATGCAAACGGCGTGCGCCTTGATTGCGCCAATGCAACGCCATCTCTGCCGGCGAGTCGGAAAACACCGTCGCCTGCTCCATCAAACCTTGTTTTAAGCGAACACAGCGTCCTTCTTTCAAATCAATGGCAGGTACCAACAGCATTTTCTTCTCCTCTATTCAATTTCAGTATATTTTACACAAATTAGCGATTTTTAGCAGATTTATGTTAAAGCCTCAAATCTGCCAATTTAAAAAATTACGCAGCAGCAGCAATCCTGCCTGATGGCTTTTTTCCGTGTGGAATTGTGTGGCAAATACATTGTCCTTACCGACAATGCAGGCAAATTCATTCGGATATTCACTGACACCTAAAATAATCTCTTCATTTTTCGGTGCAAAATAATAGCTATGGACAAAATAGAAATACTCGTTCTGCCCAATGTCTTGAAATAAAGGATGCGGACGGGTTTGGCGCACTGTATTCCAACCCATATGCGGCACTTTCAGACGGCCTCCCTGTGCATCGGTTTGATTGGGCAAAAACCGTTTTACTTGTCCTTCAAACCAACCCAAACCATCTGTATCGCCTTCTTCGCTGTGTTCGAACAATAATTGCGCACCTACGCAAATTCCAAAAAACGGCTTGTTTTTCAGGCCGTCTGAAACCGCCTCGCCCAAACCGCTTGCCTTCAGCGCCGACATACAATCCGGCATGGCGCCCTGCCCCGGAAAGATAACCTTATCCGCCGCCATCACCTCTTCAGGCCGCGAAGTCAGATAAATTTCAGCATTTTGATTGGACAAGGCCTGCGCCGCCTGAACAGATTTCAATACTGAGTGCAGGTTTCCCATTCCATAATCGACAATCGCTACTTTCATTGTTTCTCCTCAGGCCGTCTGAAAACATTTAATGATTAATATAATAATAAGAATGATTGTAGCAAAAGATGGTTTAAAACAAAATATTGCCACTATACAAGACAAATAATAAAAGGCCGTCTGAAATCCCAATCGGTTTCAGACGGCCTTTATTCATTCACACGATGCCTTATTCTTCAGACGCGGCTTCCGCTTCTTCTTGAACAGATTCTTCACTCAGCGTGCCTTTGGTAGAAGGTGTTTGACCCATCATGCGCGGATCGTATTCGACCGCCATGCGCAAGGCGCGGCCGAAGGCTTTAAAAACGGTCTCGGCTTGATGATGTGCATTACGGCCGCTCAAATTATCGATGTGCAAGGTCATCATACTGTGATTCACAAGGCCGTGGAAAAATTCTTCAAACAAATCAACATCAAAACGGCCAATCAGGGCGCGGGTAAAGTCGATGTTATACACCAAACCAGGACGGCCGGAAAGATCGATGACCACGCGGCTCAACGCTTCATCCAGCGGAACATAGGCATGACCGTAACGGGTAATGCCGGCTTTATTGCCAAGCGCCTGTTTCAAGGCCTGACCCACCACGATACCGATGTCTTCAACCGTGTGATGGTCGTCAATGTGCAAATCGCCTTTACAGGTAATATCCAAGTCAATCAAACCATGGCGCGCCACTTGGGCAAGCATGTGTTCAAGGAAAGGAACGCCGGTATCCAAGCGGTATTTACCGGTACCGTCAAGGTTGAGGCTGACGGTGATTTGGGTTTCGCAGGTATTGCGGGTAACGGTAACAAAACGGTCTTCGGTTGAAACACCAGCTTCGACTGCTTCGACAGTTTGTTTTTCCAAACGCGCCACTTCAACCGCTGCTGCTTTTTCTTGGTCTTTGCTGTGATCACGGTTCAGCCAGCCTTTGCGTTTGTGCATGCCGGATTCCAACTTCGCAGCCAGGCTCGGACGAATGCCGCGTGCAGACTCATCGCCTGCTTGTTGTTCCAAACGGCGTTTGATCTGAGACAAAGAGGCGGAGTTTTCATAACCGCACGCGCGTGCAAGCTTGGTCAATGAACCGGCTTCTTCAACCAGTAACAGAAAATTGGTCAAATGCAGTTGAGCTTTGTTCATAATGGTAGTTTCCTTGGAATCAAAGATTGGGGTAAAGGTTTCTAATAACGGCCAAGACAGCATCATTTTGCGCTGCCGAGCCTATGGTTATGCGGACACACTGATCCAAAAGCGGATGGCTGCCATGCAGTTTTTTAATCAGTATGCGGTATTGCTTCAATGTTTCAAACAGCCCGTCCGCATCAGGAACGCGAACGGTAATAAAGTTGGCTTCGCTCGGAAAAACTTCCAAACGGTTTAATTTCAACAATTCATTCATCACGCGCGAACGCTCGTTTTTTAATATATCAATGTTTTGCTGAATGATTTGATGATGTTTCAATGAGAATTTTGCCGCCGCCAAGCTTAATTGATTCATATTGTAAGGCGGAAGGATTTTGGCCAGTTCACCCATAATGCTTGGACTTGCCGCCGCATATCCCATCCGCAAGCCTGCAAAGCCGATTTTACTGATGGTGCGCATTACGACCAGGTTTTCGACTTCGCCCGCCCACGGAAGGAAACTGTCATGATGAAACGCGCCATATGCCTCATCGACAACCACAATGCCGGTTGCCGCACGAATGACCGCCTCTACTTCTTCTCGTTTAAAGCACACGCCGGTAGGATTATTGGGATAGGCAATAAAAATTAATGACGGCTGATGTTGCTCAATCGCAGACAAAACGGCAGGAAGATTTAAAGAAAAATCCGGATTTAAGGGAATACCGACATATTCCATACCATAAAGCGCGGCATTATGACGATACATAACGAAACTTGGCTCAATACCCAATACACGCGCATTTGGTTTGGCAACCAGCATAGTCAAAAACTGGATAAGCTCGTCTGAGCCGTTGCCCAATGCGATTTCCGCTTTATCGGGAATACCGAAAATTTCCCTCAATTCTTCATAAATCCCGCTCTTGGCAGTATGGGGATACAAATGAATCGGTGCCTGCTTTGCCAAGTCCGCCCATTCTGACAACAAAGATTCATATCCGGCGAAAGGATGATGCGGACACTCCATAGCGTCCAACTTAATAAAACCTTCCGGCAAATCAGCAACCTGATAGGCTGTCATTACTTTAATATCATCACGGATAACTTCAGCAACGCGATTCATGGTTTTCTATCCTCCTGAGATAAAGTATTTATAATAGTAGCACAATCTTTATTAGATATATATATTAATAAGACTATAAAACAAGATAAAGTTTCATTAATTTGAAGAAAAAACAATAAATCCTTTCTTGAGCATCTTTAAGCAATATTCTTGGCTTACCCCGCCTTTTTAGCGGTATAATTTTAAGTTTTCCAGTACGGCTTACGCCCTCAATCTTGTGAATAATACACGCTCCCCATTACCTTATCTTGCAACGTCCATAAGCCTTATCCTGCTGATTCTGCTTTCCTTGTCGTGGGAATTGTGGATCGCTCCATTGCGCGAAGGCGGCTCATGGTTGGCACTGAAAGCCCTGCCTTTGTGCTTGCCGTTGACCGGTATTTTGAAAAAACGCATCTACACTTACCAATACAGCTCCATGCTAATTCTGATTTACTTTGCCGAAGCCTGTATGCGCCTGGCTGACACAGCCGTCGCCAGCCGGATTTGCGCCGCCGTTTCCGTATTATTGTGCATTGCCTTTTTCCTCGGCTGCCTTGCATTTATCAAACAACAAAAACACACATCAAAATGACCTACCACACACTTTCAGACGGCCTGACCGAATCTTCAGTGAAAACCTTTTGGCCTTTATGGCTCAGCTTTATTTGGATTTGCGCCGTCCCTTTTCTTTCACTCTACCGAGTCGGCCCACTACCCAGCTTTTATCTGGAAGCCATTTCACTGAGCGGCTCATTGGTACTGACATTGATTAGCGCACACAAAGGCCTGCTGAATATCCGTCTTCCCACACTCAGTATCGGCCTGTTTGCCATGGCTGCATTTTGGTTGCTCCAAGCACGCCTCATGCATTCGACCTACCCCGGCATGAGCGATATTACTGCCTGGACCTTTGTCATTTTGGCACTGGGCGCATGGTCGGTGCGGGGCTGGGTAGCAGCTTACGGACAGGAGCGCGTCGTCAGCATCTTCGCTTGGTCTTTATTGATAGGTGCAACTATGCAGGCTGCCATCGTTTGGCTGCAATTTAAAGGCTGGTCCAACGTAGAGTGGTTGAACGGCATCATTGCCCGAAGCAACGGCACCGTAAACGGCCAACTCGGCCAACGAAACCATTTGGGACATTATTTAATGTGGGGCATTTTGGCGGCATCCTATTTATGGACGGCACGCAAAATGTCCAATACAGCAGGTTTTCTGTTTGTATTGGCTTTGACCGCAACCCTCGGCCTTGTCAACTCACGCACCATCTTAGGCTACATTGCCGCCCTATTCCTGATTACACCGTTATGGTTTTGGCGTACCCGTTTCCAACACAAACGCGCACTGTGCATTTTTCTCCTGACCGCCATCCTGGCCGCCGCTTTCCAATTCGGTATGGGCAGCCTGTTGGACTTGTTTGGCAACGTCAAATACGAAACCGCTGTCGAACGCGCAGGCACCAGCGGTTTTGAAGGTTCCATGCGCCAAATCGAATGGAGCAAGGCATGGATTGCCTTTCAATCCGCACCTTGGTTCGGCCATGGCTGGAACAGTTTTGCCCAACAAACCTTCCTGATCAATGCCCAACAACAATACTTCCCCAACAATATCCTCGGCGTACTGTTTACCCATTCGCACAATATCGTCATGCAGTTATTGTCCGAAATGGGCATTGCCGGCACCTTACTTGCAGCCTTAACCCTGCTTGCAGCCGTGTGGCGACTGTTGGGCCGCAATCAAACGCCGGCCTCGCTGTTTTTACTGACTGCCGCCGCCGTCAGCCTTTGCCACAGCATGCTTGAATATCCTCTTTGGTATATCTACTTCCTCACTGTATTCAGCCTGATTCTGTCGTTGACACCCTCTTATCCGAAAGATGTTTCAGACGGCCCTTTATCCACCCGAATCAGACAATGGGCAAGCGGTATAGCTGCTTTATCGATTTTAATCGGCATAGCAAACCTCAGCTGGGAATATCAAAATCTGACCCAATATAGCCGTGTAGGGAAAACCGATGATCAGCAAACGGTTCAAAACAAAATCGACGGCTTGCAACGACTTTCCAAAGAAAGCCCCATGCTTGCCTATTACGCCGATTTGAGCTTGAGCAAACGTGCAGATCCGACCGATGCCTATATCCACCCATGGGCAGAAGAGGCCGCACTCAAAGCCCTGACCTACCGCCCCTACTCCAGCGCCTACCAAGTTGGCCTTTACCTCTACCGACAAGGTAAAAAAGAAGAAGGTGCGCAATGGATGCAGGCAATGCAATATTATTATCCTTATATGATGTATTTCTACGCCGACAAAATACGCAGCCACCCGACATTCGCCCCCTTACTGCCCAAACTTTTGTCCGATTGCAAAGATTTCATCAACGCACCGAAACACCAAACCGCCCAATCATGCGACAAACCCTGAACAAAACACACCTAATTGTCAGTTTGTCCTTACAGGCCGTCTGAAAATGTAAAGAGCAGCAAGTTTCTATGCAAAAAAGCGCAAAAGCACAGAAAATTACGCTATCAACAAAAGCAGATTGCATGTTAAGATTGAATACAACTCTATTTTAAGCGCCGCACCGCCTATTTAGTGCCACGGCGCATACAATCACGAAAAGGAAATTCCATGAGTCGCGTATTACTCGTAGATGACGATGCCCTCTTGACCGAATTGCTGACCGAATACCTGACTGCCGAAGGCCTCAACGTTCATAGCGTTCCCGACGGCGAAGCCGGCGTTCAAGAAATTCTGACCGGACAATACGATGTCGTCGTATTAGACTCCATGATGCCTAAAATGAACGGTTTGGACGTACTGAAAAACGTACGTACCCAAAGCACCGTGCCCATCATTATGCTGACCGCGAAAGGCGACGACATCGACCGCATTATCGGTCTGGAAATGGGTGCGGACGATTATGTTCCGAAACCATGCACACCGCGCGAACTCTTGGCCCGCATCAACGCCATCCTGCGCCGTGCGCAACACAGCAACGAACAAAACAACGCGCCTAACAGCATTTCTGTCAGCGACGTTGTCCTCTACCCTGCCAAACGCCAAGCCAGCATCAAAGACACTCCGCTTGAGTTGACCAGCACCGAATTCAACCTGCTCGAAGTTTTGATGCGCCACGCCGGACAAGTCGTCAGCAAAGAGACCCTGTCTATCGAGGCACTCGACCGCAAACTGGCTAAATTTGATCGCAGCATCGACGTACACATCTCCAGCATCCGCCACAAATTGGGCGATGCCTCCCTGATTCAAACTGTACGCGGCTTAGGCTACCTGTTTGTTAAAAACTAAAGATTAAACAGATCAATGAAACTGTTTCAACGCATCTTCGCCACATTTTGCGCAGTCATCGTCTGCGCAATCTTTGTGGCGAGTTTTTCATTTTGGCTGGTACAAAACACCCTCGCCGAAAACCAATTCAACCAACGCCGCACCATCGAAACCACATTGATGAGCAGCATCATCTCCGCGTTTAACTCGCGCGGAGACAGCGGTGCGCGTGAAATTCTTTCGGAATGGAAAAACAATCCGGTTTCCAATGCCGTTTATGTGATTACCGGCGACGATAAAAAAGATATTTTAGGCCGCAACATCGACAGCCTGTCCATCGAACGCGCCCGCATCTTTGCCATCAACAATCCCGAATCCGATTTAGCCCACATCGAATACGACCGTTTCGGCGAAGAATACCTCTTCTTCATTAAAGGCTGGGACAACCATCAAGCCCAACGCCTGCCCAGCCCGCTCTTCATTCCCGGCCTGCCGCTCTCGCCGATTTGGCACGAATTTATCATTCTGTCTTTCATCATCATCGTCGGCCTCTTGATGGCATACATCCTTGCCAACAACATTACCAAGCCCATTAAAATTCTTGGCGGCGGTATGGACAGGGTAGCCAACGGCGAACTCGAAACCCGCATTTCCCAGCAAGTTGACGACCGTGACGACGAATTGTCCCACCTTGCCGTGCAGTTCGACAAAATGGCCGAGAAACTGGAAAAACTTGTTGCCAAAGAGCGTCATTTGCTCCACCACGTTTCTCATGAAATGCGCTCGCCGCTGGCACGTATGCAGGCGATTGTCGGCCTGATTCAATCTCAGCCGCAAAAGCAAGAGCAATACCTCAAGCGCCTTGAAGGCGAATTGGTGCGCATGGATACTCTGGTCGGCGAATTGTTGACCCTATCCCGCTTGGAAACTTCCAATATTCCTTTGGAAAAAGAAAACCTCAAACTCGTTCCGTTCTTAACCAACTTGATTGAGGACAACCAAAGCATTGCCCACCAAAACAACCAAAGCGTTACCCTGAGCATTGACCCAAAAATCCCCGAAAATGCCGTGGTCAGCGCCAACGAAGGCTATCTATACCGCGCCTTTGACAACGTTATCCGTAATGCCATCAATTACAGTCCGGAAGGCAGCACCATTCAAACCCATATCGGACAAGACGGCAAACACTGGATTATCGATGTGACCGACAACGGTCCGGGTGTCGATGAAATGCAGCTTCCGCATATCTTCACTGCCTTTTATCGCGCCGACTCCAGCGCGCACAAGCCCGGTACAGGTTTAGGGCTTGCATTGACACAGCACATTATGGAACAGCACTGCGGTAAAATCATTGCTGAAAATGTCAAACCCAACGGCCTGAGGATGCGTTTTATCCTTCCCAAAAAGAAAGCCGGAGACAAAAAAGAAGTCTAAAAATAAGGCCGTCTGAAACTTTTCAGACGGCCAAAAACACAAATAAGGAACCATCATGAGCGCAACCGTCCAAACCGGCTCCGGCTACTTCTTCATGCCTGAACACATCATCCTCGTCGGCGCCAGCGAACGTCCGCACAGCCTTGGCGAACGCATTTTCAGCCACCTGCTCGGTTCCTCATATCAAGGCAAAATCACCCCCGTCAATCTTCGACACAGCAGTGTAGCAGGCATTCCCTCCTACTCCAGCCTCAGCAAAATCCCGGGACAAGCCGATTTGGTTGTTGCCGTTATCCCGCCCGACCATTACGACTCGCTGTTCAAAGCCTGCCGTAAAAAAGACCTGCACCACATTATTCTGATTCAAGATTGGGAAAACCTACCGCCCGAATCCTGCAAAAACGCCCGTTCCACCATTCAAAAACATCACGGCGATGAATTGAACATCACCGTATGCAACAGCGCAGGCATCCAACTTCCCTCACTCAACCTCAACATCAGCACCCAAACCGACTATCCGGCCGGCCATATCGCATTACTCACCGGCCACAGCACCGTCAGCCGCAACATCAACCACCTGCTGAACACGCTGCATCAAGGCGTATCGCGCCACATCAGCCTCAACTATGATCTAAGCCCTACTACATCGGCCGACTGGCTCAACCGCTTCGGCCACAACCGCCATACTAAAGTTGCCGTGATCCACTACAATCCGGCCGAAAACCAACGCGAGCTGTTCAGTGCCATCCGCCACTTTACACGCCACACTCCGCTTATCCTATTGTCTACACACTACACCGACGACACAGACAAAGCCATCCTGCGCAGCCTCAGCCGCCATTGCAATTTCCAACCGGTATTCAATAACGCCGAACTGGAAGCAGCCCTAAAAGCCCACCTTTCCGGCATTCCCGTCATTACCAACCCCACCATATTGTCCGATACGCCGATAGAATGGCTGCGCACTACCGCCAATGCCTGCGAATTGACCCTCGACCTCCCAACCGATGTACCATCCGTCCGACAAGGCTGCATCGGCAGCAACCCTACGCCTGCACGCATCCACCGTCTGGCGCTCGAACAATTACAAAATCCGCATACTCAAGCCCTGCTTGGCATTATTTCGCCAGATACGCCAGACGCATACAGTATTCATCAAACTCTGGATAATTTGGCACAAAAAACCAGCAAGCCCATTCTCGTCAGCTATCGTTTTTCAGACGGCCTGACTCGGTTTAACACGCCGGAAGAAGCCTTGCTGACACTTTATTTCCGCAATCAAACAGCCTATTTGCAACAAGTACAAAATACCCCTGCGCCAGCCAAAACAGGTCGTCTAAAAACACCCAAAAGCAAAAGTATCGATAAAGCCATTGCTTCCGGCCAAACCGAACTGATGGCGGAAGCCCTATACCTGCCTCCGTGCCAAACCCAAAAACACAATGCCGTCCAATTCCGATTCAACCGCCATGCCATTTACGGCAATATCCTTACCGCCCATTACAACGGCAAAACCGAAGCCGCATTACCTCCTTTTACCACACTCGATATCCAGCGTTTAAGCCAGTTTGCAGAACTTGACAACACTTCCGTTCTCAATCAATTCCTGCATTCCCTAAACACGCTTATCCACAACAACCAGCATATCGGCGACATCATCCTCAACTACAACGGCAGCCAATACAGCAGCACCATCATTCCCAAAATTGTGGAAAAACCAGCCACGCCGACAACCAAAATCCCCAAAAAAGCCGTCCAAACCTTAGAACAGGCCGCCGCTAAAATGCAAAGTGCCGCCGCCTACCTCCAACAAAAAAATCCGGTCGCAGCCGAGTTTCTACGCAACACCGGCGAAGCCGCGTCCGAACTACTGCACCCTAAAACCGAAACTCCCGAGATACAAAACGTACTCGCACCCTATCCGAGCCAAACCGATACCTTTACCCTGCCCGACGGCAACACACTGCACATCCGCGCACTAGAACCTGAAGATGCCGAAGCCAAACAAAAATTTGTCCGCCAATTACCCGCGGCCGACCGCTATACGCGCTTCATGACCCATACCAACGAGTTGCCGCCGCCGACACTCGCACGGCTGACCCGTCTCGATTTCCATGCCGAATGCGCGTGGGTAGCCTTCGCTTCAGACGGTCGTATCGTCGCAGTTAGCCGTTACAGCCGCATCAATCGTAATGAGTGCGAGTTCGGCATTACTTTAGCACCTGAAACACGCAAAACCGGCTTGGCCGGCAAAATGATAAGCCTCATTATCCAAACTGCCACACAGCAAGGTTATCAAATCATGAATGCGGAAATCCTCAAAGAAAACACACCGATGCTCAAACTCGCTGAAAAATCAGGATTTACCGTCACTCCATCGGAAACCGACCGCGGCCTGTATCAAGCAAGCCTCGATTTGAACGAATGGCAAAACAGCAACAAAAACAAATAAAAACTTGCATAACCCGTGTAAAATATCCTAAAATTAGCGGTTTCTATATATCCGCATTTTTCAAAAGGACTCAAAATGGTAGTTATCCGTTTGGCTCGCGGCGGCTCAAAACACCGCCCTTTCTTCAACGTAGTCGTAACTGACTCTCGCAACCGTCGTGACGGCCGCTTCATCGAGCGCGTAGGTTTCTACAACCCCGTTGCCAACGAAAAACAAGAACGTGTACGTTTCGACGCAGACCGCATCAACCACTGGGTTGCTCAAGGTGCGAAAGTTAGCGACGCAGTTGCCAAACTGATTAAAGAGCAAAAAATCGCTGCTTAATCAGCTGAAACGACCATGACAGACACTCAAACACGGGTAGCCATGGGCTACATCAAAGGTGTGTTCGGCATTAAAGGCTGGCTTAAAATTGCCGCCAATACCGAATATACCGACAGTCTGCTGGACTACCCAGAGTGGCAGTTGTGCAAGGATGGCAAAACCCTGAATGTTGTGCTTGAGGCAGGTAAAATTGTCAATGGCGAACTTCAGGTCAAATTTGAAGGTATAGACGATCGCGATCAAGCATTTGCCTTGCGCGGCTATACCATCGAAATTCCCAGAGAGTCATTCGCCCCTACTGAAGAAGACGAATACTACTGGGCAGATTTAGTCGGCATGACCGTCATCAATAAAGAAAACATTGTCCTCGGCAAAGTCAGTAACCTGATGGAAACCGGCGCGAATGATGTTTTGATGATTAAAGGCAAACACGGACAAATCCTGATTCCCTTCGTCTCCAACTATATCGAATCTGTCGATACCGACAGCAAAACTATTATCGCCGACTGGGGTTTGGATTACTGATGCTGATTCAAGCCATCACCATTTTTCCAGAGATGTTCGACAGCATTGTCGAATATGGTGTTACAGGCAGGGCAAGAAAACAAAACCTTTGGCAATTTCAAGCCGTTAATCCCCGAAAATTTGCCGACAACAAACTTGGCTATATCGATGATCGCCCCTTCGGAGGTGGTCCGGGAATGATTATGATGGCGCCGCCGCTTCAAGCAGCAATTGAAGAAGCCAAAGCAAACTCGCAAAAACCTGCCAAAGTAATTTATCTCAGTCCGCAAGGTCAGTCGCTGACACATAAAAAGGCCGCAGATCTTGCCGAACTGCCCCATCTTATTCTTCTATGCGGACGCTATGAAGGCATAGATGAAAGACTATTGCAAAGCAGTGTGGACGAAGAAATCAGCATTGGCGACTTTGTCGTCTCAGGTGGCGAATTACCCGCCATGATGTTGATGGATGCTGTCTTAAGATTGGTTCCGGGCGTATTGGGCGATATACAGTCAGCCGAACAAGACTCGTTTTCAGACGGCCTTTTAGACTGTCCTCATTACACCAAACCCGTAGAATTCCAAGGCATGACAGTTCCTGATGTCTTACGCTCAGGGAATCATGGCTTGATTGCCGAGTGGCGATTGAAACAATCACTGCGACGCACTTTAGAGCGCCGACCCGATTTATTGGAAAAGCGCAGTTTAATCCCAAAGGAATCCCGCCTCTTAAAAGAAATCTTGCAAGAGCAACAGGAAATCCAATCATAACTTAGGAAAAACAAATGAACTTGATTCAACAATTAGAGCAAGAAGAAATCGCTCGCTTGAACAAAGAAATCCCTGAATTCGCTCCAGGCGACACCGTTGTCGTATCTGTACGCGTAGTTGAGGGTTCTCGCAGCCGTCTGCAAGCATACGAAGGTGTTGTTATCGCTCGCCGCAACCGTGGCCTGAACAGCAACTTCATCGTTCGCAAAATCTCTAGCGGCGAAGGTGTAGAACGTACTTTCCAACTGTACTCTCCTACCGTAGAAAAAATCGAAGTTAAACGCCGTGGTGACGTACGTCGCGCCAAACTGTACTACTTGCGCGGCCTGACCGGTAAAGCAGCTCGCATTAAAGAAAAATTGCCTGCTCGCAAAGGTTAAAGCCTTCATCAAAAACCCACTTCAATGAAGTGGGTTTTTTGTTTTTATACAAGAACGCCTTGTCTTTCTTACACAATCCTGTAAGCCAATCACAATTCCCATCTCACGCATAAACTTAAACAGAATTATAACTCCCCCTGCTTCTTTTAACCTTTATAACAAAGGCCGTCTGAAACAAAAGATGCAGACGGCCTTTAATCACATCAGACGGTTATTTAAACCATCTTGCCAATGCTGGGATACGCGACAACAACAGTGTATCCAAAATCCAAATAACAGCGATTGCAGCAATGGCCGTTGGAAAAATCACAGCCAAAATCAGAAGTGGCACAGCCATTGCCCACCATACCGGAAATTTAATTTTCTGTGCAGGAGGAACTAAACCTCGCGCTTCCGAAGGGCGGCGTTTCCACCACATTACACAACCGCTGACACAGATAAAGATAATCGCCAGGCAGAACAAGACATTTGCCAATACGCTCCACCAGCCCAGCGTACCCATATGCAAAGCAATGCTTGCCGCCATGAATTTACCAAACCAGTTGTAATCATCGAAATGAATATCAGCCAGGATTTTGCCACTGTATTGATCAATGTGTACCGTACGATCCGCAGTCGGACTAATCATATCGTAGCTCATTGAGTCTTGCGACAGCGTCCATACACCGGTCTCACCCTTAGGCAAATTAAGCTGATAGCGACCTTTAAAGCCAATTTCGCGCGCAAAGCGGTCAACCGTCTCCAACGTCATCGGCTCACTCGGATTAATGCCGTTTTCGCCCATTGTCGTACCGGAAACCGGCATAGGCGTCAGCTCCAAAATCCACGGCACTTCTTTGGATTTACCGTCGTTCAGCACATCACCATGGGTTGATACGGAAGATACAGGATTAGGCTCCACGCCCCATTTACCCGTAGGAAATTGACTCCACGCTTGAACCACTTTACCACCCCAAATACCTGCCCAAGCAACGCCCGACAGACAGAACAGCAATAAAATCAAAGAAACCCAAGAGCCAAATGCACCGTGCAGGTTGCGCCACCAAGAACGACCTTTGCCTGCTTTAGGTAAAAAAACAGCCTTCAGACTACGCTGTTTTACCCACCACAAATAAATACCGGTCACAATCATGATGATGGTTAGCGACGCAGCGGTTTCCAACAGGTAGTCCCCTGTCGCCCCAATCATAATATCGCCGTGGATTTCATCCATCGTGTGATACCAGCCTTGACCGCGCGGCATCGTGTTCACGACTTTTGCCGTATAGGGATCAACGGCAACCATAGTGGCTTTATCGTCATTGTTCACGCGGAATACGGCAACCATATCATCTGTGCGCGGCGCAATATACTGCACCACAGAGGAAGTTTCCGGATTCACAAACTGTCTGGCAGCTTCAGCCTGAGCCGACAAAGGCTGAACCACTGCCTGAGGCGTAACATGTATGCGCTCGCCTTCTTTACCGGTAATATTGGCAAATAGCAGCATTCCCAACCCTGTAACAGCCAGCAGGGTTAAAAACGGCGCAACCAAAAGTCCGGCATAAAAATGCCATCGCCAAACAGTCAAATAACGGCGGTTAGCCTGTTGTTCATTTTGGGAAGTTGGTTTTGTTTCCATATATTCTCTTTATATAGTCAAAGCAGACTAATTATTACGAATTAGTATCAGGCATTTTAATCAAAAACATTCATTTAAGAAACCGTTTTTCCGATGCAGCTTTGAAATACTTCAATATTTAGTTTTCAGGCCGTCTGAAAAACAAAATAGACAGAAAACAACACTTTACTGAAAATCCGTTTTAATTATTGCGGTTTCGGCAGAATTTGGTAGAATACAGGCATTACTTATTTATTCATCAAGCCGCCAAGCTTTGGCGGCTTGTATTTTTATTTCCAATCCGGCTACCGCGCGTGGCCGGATAAAATTTTAAAAGCATCATCATGCTTTCATGGAGAACTCAATGCAAAAAATCCCTTTGACCGTCCGTGGTGCAGAATTGTTGAAACAAGAACTTCAACACCTCAAAAGCGTAGCACGCCCAGAAGTCATTGAAGCCATCGCCGAAGCACGTTCACACGGCGACTTGTCTGAAAACGCAGAATACGAAGCCGCCAAAGAGCGTCAAGGCTTTATCGAAGGCCGCATTGCCGAGTTGGAACACAAACTCTCTATGGCGCACATCATCAACCCTGCCGAAATCCATGCAGAAGGCAAAATTGTGTTCGGCACAACTGTGACACTGGAAGATTTGGAAACCGAAGAACAAGTTACCTACCAAATCGTCGGTGAAGATGAAGCAGACATCAAAGAACACAAAATCTACGTTGGCTCCCCCATTGCCCGAGCCCTGATCGGCAAAGAAGAAGGCGACGTTGCAGAAGTTCAAGCACCCGGCGGCGTGCGTGAATATGACATCATTGCCGTGCAATATATTTAAATAAACAAAAGGCCGTCTGAAAACATTTTCAGACGGCCTTTTGCTGTACCTAAAAACACCATAATCAAAGAAAATAAAATCTTCACAGGAGAAGCATAATGAATCTACTATACAAAATTATCCAAACCGCTGCCGCCATGTGGCTTGGTATGCAGCTGACAGCAGGCTATGTTACTGCCCCTATCCTATTCCGCATCCTGCCCAAAATGCTGGCAGGAGAAATTGCCGGCATTTTATTTGCTATTACAGCACTTTGTGGCTTAGTTATTTTTGGCGCAGCCTATGCCTTTTTCAGACGGCAGCTGGCCTTACTTTCTTGGTGGATATTGGTACTTTGGCTACTCTTAGCCTGTAATCATCTTTTGGTTACGCCGGTTATCGAGGCACACAAGTACGGACTAGATAACTGGTTACTGTCCCTAGTAGGTGGAACATTCGGCGTTTGGCACGGCTTATCCAGTATCATCTTTTTGATTTGTACAATACTCGCCGCTGTTTGCGTATGGAAATGGCCCAAGTCAAACTAATCTGTCTTAATAAAAGGCCGTCTGAAAATAAGTCTTTCAGACGGCCTTTTATTTTGAATCATGAATTCCCCGACTCTTCAAATATAAACCATAAAAAAATGCCCTGCAATATGCAGGGCATTTTTCAAAAACCGATTAAGGTTTAGCGTAACCGTGAACGCCATTGTAAGGAGCTGGGATCCAACCTTCATCAGTAGCAGGCAATTCGCCTTGACCTTCGATAGTTTGACCTGGAGCAACTTGACGAGTAACAACGCTGCGGATTTTAACATCAACGCGACGGTCAGGTTCGATACAAGCGATAAGAGCAGCACGTTTCTTAGCTTTAGAAACTTTTTTGCCCAGTTTAGCAACTTCAGCTTCACAAGTAGCAGTCATGCGAGCTTGAGATTCGCCCAGACCTACTGCAGAGATTTTGCTAGAAGCAACGCCATGGCCTACCAAGTAGTTAGCAACTACGTTAGCACGACGCTCAGACAGAGCTTGGTTGTATTCTTCAGAACCCATGAAGTCAGTGTGACCTTCAACACGTACAGTTTGTACGTCTTTGTTGCTCAGGCGTTGAGCCAAAGAGTCCAGGTTTTCTTGAGCTTCAGGACGCAGGTTGTCTTTGTCGAAGCCGAACAGAGTTTTAGTAGACAGAGAAACAGTTTCATCAACATACTCAGGAGCTTGTTGTACAGGAGCAACTGCTTCGCGGTCACCACATTCAACACGGCCTTGGGTAGCTTTGTCGAAGTAGCTGTTTTTCCAGCATTCGCCGTAGTTATTACGAACGATTTCTTGAGATTGGCTGCTTACGGTGTAACCGTGTTTGGTATGCGCTTCGCTGGCCATTGCGGTGCCAGAGGCAACCAAGGCAACGAACAATGCGCTTAATTTCAGCTGTTTGGTCATTTTATTCCCTCATCAAATTGTTATGCGGCGGACTAGGAAAGCAACCGCTGCAAAGTACCAATATACAGGCCGCAGTATCAAAACAGCGGCAAATCGGATATATCAGGTTGCACTATAAAGAAGCGCAAGGCAAACTGTCAATACTCGATGCCTTCAAACAATTATGAAGTGCCTGCTTCCTAGTAGTTAATCATGCCGAAAAATCAATCTTGTGTCATTAATTTAGGGCAAAATCAGACAATTCACCTACCTAAAGTTGTACAAAAACAACAAAACCCCTTTCCCTCTTCTTTCCTGAATTTCCTGTTTTCATATCATTAAAAGATATTTTCATTAAAAACAACCATTTTCAAAACTCGGGGCAAAACTGGGCAAAATATGTTAAATTACATGCCGTTTGTCGCACAAAATCCACAATAACAACGTATCCGATACTGCCACCATGAAACTGCAACAATTACGTTACGCCCTTGAAGTTTACCGGCACAATCTGAATGTCTCCGAGGCTGCCGATGCGCTTTTTACATCCCAGCCCGGCATTTCCAAACAAATCCGCCTGCTTGAAGAAGAATTGGGTATCCAAATTTTTATCCGCAGCGGCAAACGTGTGGTTTCCGTTTCGCAACCGGGCAAAGCCGTATTAGAGATTTCGGAACGGATTTTGCGTGATGTACAAAACATTAAAAATATCGGCAGCGAGTTTACCGATCACGACAGCGGCTCGCTAACCATCGCGACAACGCATACCCAGGCGCGCTATGCTTTGCCCAAAATCGTTGCGGAATTTGTCAAAAACTACCCTAAAGTCAATTTGACCATCAAACAAGGCAGCCCTTCTGCCATTGCCCAAATGGTCAGCAGCGGAGAAGCAGATTTGGCAATTATTACCGAACGCATTGACGATCACCCCGAGTTGGGCAAACTACCCTGCTACGAATGGAACCATGCCGTGATTGTTCCGCACGATCACCCTCTTTTGGACTGCCGCAATCCTTTAAGCCTTGAAGATTTAGCTTCTTTTCCGCTAGTTACTTACGAATTTGCTTTTAATTCCGGCAGCAGCATTGCGCGTACATTTAATAAAGCGCATATTGAGCAACCTGATGTTGCCTTATCGGCTGCCGATACAGATGTATTGAAGACGTATGTCCGCTTAGGCTTGGGCGTTGGTTTAATGGCGAAAATGGCGTACGATCCTGCGGTCGATCAAGATTTACAGCTGATTGATGCGGCACACTTATTTGAACCATCACCCACTTGGATAGCCTTACGCACCGATACCTACCTGCGCGGTTACGCGTATGACTTTATCCAGATGTTTGCACCGAAACTGACCAGAGAAGTAGTCGACCGCATTCTGTACACGCCGGTTGTTGAAGATTTTTCAATTTAATATCTGACTATAACTTGCGTAACTTAACAATTATTCTTTAATTCTTGTTAAAAAGGCCGTCTGAAATATTTCAGACGGCCTAAGATTCAGATAGCGTGCGAACAACCAGAAACCATTTTCTTCAAGGTTGTCGCATCTAAGATTTTGATGTGCTTGTGTTCAACAGAAATCAAGCCTTCATGATGGAATTTAGACAAGGTGCGGCTGACTGTTTCCAGTTTCAGCCCCAAATAGCTGCCGATTTCCTCACGCGACATCCGCAAGATAAAATCATTGGCGGCAAAACCTCGTGAATAGAGACGCTGAGACAGATTGAGTAAGAATGCTGCCAATCGCTCTTCAGCGCGCATATTGCCCAAAAGCAGCATAACGCCCTGATCTCGGACAATTTCGCGGCTCATCAAGCGGAAAAAGTGAGAACGGAGGCTGGGAATATCCTGACCAAGTTCTTCAATATGTGTAAACGGAAGCTCGCATACCTCGCTGTCTTCCAAAGCCACAGCATCACAGCTGTGAATATGGGAACAAATCCCATCCATACCGATCAGCTCGCCCGACATAAAAAAGCCGGTTACCTGATCTCGTCCATCTTGGCTGGCAACTGTTGTCTTAAAGAAGCCCGCACGGATGGCAAATAAAGAGGTAAACGGCTCGCCGGCACGGAACAGGTATTCACCTTTTTTCAGACGGCGGCTTTGACGGATAACCGCGTCTAATTGTGAAAATTCGTTAGGCATCAGTCCGACAGGCAAACACAGCTCGCGTAAAGAACATGTGGAACACAAGGTTTTCATTTGATGTGTTGCATTGTGTGTGGCCATAACGCACCTTTAATTTGCTTAGTTCTCTCAATCCCTGATGAAGCCGAATAACTATTGACCCATGTCAAAGTTGGCATATCATTATGAGGCATTCTACCAAACTATCGAAATTTTGACTAAAATTTTCCCTAATTTCCTTACTTCATACTACAAGCCCCGACCATGAAAATCATCCCTATCTCAAATAACACTAACACAAACAATGAATTACCGGAATTCGACCGCGAATTGATTGCCAGTTTGCCATCAAGCGGTCCACGTTATACATCCTATCCGACCGCCGACCGCTTCCATGAAGGCTTTAAAGAAGCCGAATATATCCAAGCTTTAAACCTGCGTAACATGGGCGCGCTCAACAAACCCCTTTCACTCTACATCCACATCCCCTTCTGCAATACCATCTGCTACTACTGCGGCTGCAACAAAATCATTACCAAAGACAAAAGCCGTGCCGATGCCTATATCCAGTATCTGGAAAAAGAAATGGAGTTGCTGGCACCGCATTTAGGCGGACGACACCAGCTTGCGCAACTCCACTTCGGCGGCGGCACGCCGACATTCCTAAGCGACGACCAACTCGAACGCGTCTTCGAAATGATCCGCAAATACTTCCAGCTCATCCCCAACGGCGAATACTCCATCGAAATCGACCCGCGCAAAGTCAGCCGCAAAACCGTCCTCAAACTGGGCAAACTCGGTTTCAACCGCATGAGTGTCGGCATTCAAGACTTCGATCCTAAAGTGCAGGCAGCCGTCAACCGTATCCAAAGTTACGAAGAAACCAAAGAAGTCATCGATGCCGCCCGCGAAGCAGGGTTCAAATCCGTCAGTGTCGATTTGATTTACGGCCTGCCGCACCAAAACACCGAAAGCATCAAAACCACCATCGACACGGTCTTGTCGCTTGACCCTGACCGCCTCGCCCTCTACCACTACGCCCACCTGCCGCATATCTTCAAACCGCAACGCCGTATCGACACCAATGTCGTTCCCGGCAGCGAAGAAAAACTCGATATGCTGCAATATTGCGTCCAAACCCTGACTGAGCGCGGCTACGTTTTCATTGGCATGGACCACTTTGCCAAACCTGACGACGAACTCTCCATCGCCCTCAAAGAAGGCTTCCTGCAACGCAACTTCCAAGGCTACTCAACCTATGCCGACTGCGATTTGGTAGCGATCGGCGTGTCCTCTATCGGCAAAATCGGCAGCACCTACTCCCAAAACGAGCGCGACATCGATGCCTATTACGCCGCTCTTGATGCCGGACATCTGCCGATTATGCGCGGCTACCAGCTTGATCAAGACGATATCCTGCGCCGCAACATTATTCAGGATTTAATGTGCCGCTTCTCGCTTGATTATCAAATTTACGAAAGCGTGTTCGGCATTCCGTTTAGCCGCTATTTTGCAGCCGAACTGGAAGATATGAAGCAACTTGAAACCCTCGGCCTGGTCCGTCTCAAACCGCACAGCCTGACCGTGACACCGAAGGGCCGTTTCCTGATCCGCAACATCGCCATGGTGTTCGACTACCATTTGCGCCATAAAGAAACCAAAGCCAAATACTCGCAAACCGTATAAACAGGAATGGAAAAGATGATATATTGGCCTGTCAATTATTAAAATAAGTTAATTTATTATGTTTCTGTTTTTAATAGGTATTTAGTTATTGCATTTCCAACAGAAACGACAAAGAACGGCTGTTTTTACAGCCGTTTTGTTTTGTATAAATTCGTTAAACAGTCTGATGTCGCGCTTTATCAAACGGCTTTTTAGTCTTGTGTATATAAAAGGCGATTTTTGCCAATTTCCGCATTAGTGCAACGATGATTATCATCTTAGGCTTTTTTGCCGCTTCCAAATTTCTGACAAGTTGAGGAAATGCATTCATACGGTAGGCAACAATGGCAGGCATGAACAAGGCGCGTTTTAATTGCCGGTGTCCGTATCTGCTCAATCTGCCTTTTTTATTGACACTTGTCCCTGATTGTTCAATTTTTGGACTTAGGCCGGCAAAGGCTACAAATTTATTTGCTGTTTCAAAATTTTTATCTGTCAAGTGTCTTAGTAGGATTACTGCAGTTTCTTTTCCTATTGCCGGGATGGTTTGCAGGTTTTGATATTCGATATTTAGACTTTCTTTCTGCTTTATCATGCCTTCTATCCGCTTTGATGTCTGATCTATTTTTTCTTCAAGCAGTTCTATGATTGCTTCATGGGTTGATTTTATGTAGATGTCTTTTGCAGTATGTAACCTGTTTTGTGTTTCTTTTTTCTGTTCTTTTAGTTGTTGCAGCAGATTTATCAGTTTGTAGAGTATTGGATTTTCAGACGGCCTAAACGGTGTCAGTTTGTCTAAATGTCGGTTTGCAAATTCAGCAATAAGTTTTGAATCTGCTTTATCTGTTTTTGTATGGCTAAACTGACTTTTTGCGTATTCTTTGATTTTTAAGGGATTGATAACAAAGATCGTATATAGCGCGCTCAAATATTCTGCCGCCTGTTCATAGTAAATGCCTGTTGCTTCCATACTTATGGCAATTTTTCTAATTCGTTTTGTTTTTATCCAATTAATCAGATTCTCAAATCCTTCTGTATTGTTGGCTATTTTTATATAGTCTTTGCTTCCTTTAGTTGTAATCAATGTTGCGTCTATCGTGTCTTTAGATACGTCAAACCCTATGACATTCATTTCATTTTCCTTATTTATTCAGCCTGATACGGCTATGATGATATTCAATCTTTAAGGTAATTGGACGGTTCGACATATCTTTTCCTCAGTTTTTAACTCTGGTCGTTATACTGTCTAAACCGCCCAGGCTTTTGTTTTGCGCTTAAACAAAAACCTGTAAACCGTCTTAATTAAAACGATTTACAGGTTTCAATTTAATTTACCCAATTTCAAAAAGGCGGGAGTTCCCGCACCCCGTTGATATTTATTTAACCGTTGATTCCGCTTAGGCTACATCAACAATTAAATAAATATCTCTTAACTGCCGACCTTTGCACCGTTTTGGAATCCTGTTGTTTCGCCTGCTTCAACATAGCCGTCATACATCAGATTTTGAGGGCTTTTACCGCCCATCGTAAGCACTTATCCATTTTCAGGCGCGTAGGCTGTCTGCGGTGCTGTTTGTGGCTGTTGTACGGTTTGATGCTCGTCCTTGTACGGGTTAAACGGCAAGCCATTTTTGACGTAGTCTTTGCACATGACTTTTGTGATTTCTTTCAGCGGTGTGCCCTGGCTTGAGTAACAGGTACATCCGCTTTTGCCGCCATCGACACAGCCAACAGGGTATTCAAATGTTTTGACTTGGCGGACGCCGTTGTAGATGGGTTTGCTTTCGGGTTTTTCGACGAGTGTAGGTACAAAATCTTCAGGTTTGAGATTTTGCCCTATATCGGCAGTCGCAGGACTAGTTTTTGGTTCTACGCCATCTACATCGGATGCGGCTATTGTTGACGTTGTTTGCTGTTCATCCGCGCTAAATCGTTTGCTCATGTTGTTTATCGTGTAAAGGGTAAAGCCTATCAACAGCGGTATAAACAAGACGACGAATATCAGGCTTTTGGGTATGCGGCGTTTAGGCTTAGTGTGTACTTCGGCGGATTTATACATGCCGAAGGACTTTTTAGGGACGACAAACGTCCGCTCAATGGCTTTGGCAATATTTACGCTGCTATCGGGCTGGTCAACGCATTCGTTCCATTCGTAAAGCTTACGTCCCACTGGCTTGATTGAAACGTGCATATGCCTTTGAACGAGCTTTCTTACGAAACTATCAAGATAAGTTGGATGTTGAGTAATCAGCACAATATCTAAACCATGATGTCGATGTAATGCCAAAGCTTCTATAAATGGAGGTACTTTTGAAGCGGCTGAACGTGTGCCCATCAGCCTTTGCGCTTCATCTATGATGACGAGCGAGCCATAAGGGAGAAAAACTTGAAATGGCTTTTCTTTAATTTGTTCATCTGTAAGTTCTTCATGTTCTATCTTCAATTCAGGAATGCCGTTGACGAACAACGGACGTTTTTTCTTTACGCCGTCTTTATCAGTAAAATGTGTGTAGCTTTCGTCTGTCATCAGCATATTGACGACAGAGCTAGTTTTTCCGCTACCTGGTACGCCAGTTTGTAAAATAATCATTTAGCTTTTCCCCCCTGGAATAAATGACAGTTTGCTAATACTTTGCATAGCAACGTTAAATGCAAATGCACCGAATATCAGACCTAATGCATGGCCGAAACCTGCCATCATGACAATTTGAAGAATGTCTGATGGCATTGAGTTGAACTGATTTTTTACGTAGTCTTTTATAAAACCTAATCCAACTGTAAAGCCTGTATAAGTTACAAAACTAATGCCAAGGGCAATAAATACTTTTGCAACAATATAGGTTAATAGCCTTTGTAATATGGCGAAAAACGCAGCTTTCATGCTTTAGTCCTTTCTACTTGAAAACATGATATATGCTGCTGCTACCGCAGCGATACCAATCACAAGAAATCGGATCATTTCGGCAAAATTACAAATCATGTCATATTTAAATTCCATGGTTATGCCCAAATAGGTTGCAGTTCTTGGAGCAGGGCAAACACCATTATCGGGTAGGAAGAAATCAGTGCTAAATGTTGTATCGTTATTTGTATGAGGAATTTTGAAAGGTTCTTCTTGTTCCTCTACATCGCCTTTTTCTGAACAAGCTAATATGTCAGGGAAAATATTACAGAGTAACCCTTTGGATTCTTCTTTCTTGTCATCTTTTTTGTCTTCTTTTCTTTTGTCTTTATCTTTATCAGATGGATCATCATCCGGATCAGGTTTATCATCTGGACGTTTATCAGGCTTATCATCGGAATCGGGTTTATCATCCGGCTTTTTATCAGGCTTTCCGTCAGGATTAGGCGTAGGATCTGGATCAGGCTTGGTATTGGGTGCTTCAGATCCGCCCGGTGTCAGATCGGGACGTTGAGTAGTTGCGACTTCTGCCGTTGTATTGCCGTTGGAGTCTTTGCCGAAAGTTATGGTAATTTGCACTGGCTTGCCGTTTTCTGGAGTGATAGGGCCAATGGTTACGACTGTTCCGGCAGGGACTTTTATATTTTCTTTGTATTCAGGTTTACCAGCGCCTTCAACAAAGGGGGTAGGGTTGCCATCAATTATAGAAGTGGCAATCTTTAAAAATTCATCCTCTTCTAAAGTTTTCGTTAAAGCTCCATTTTGAAAATAATAACCATATCTAGAGGGTTTACTAGTTTCGCAGGCTACTCCATCAAGCCAAAAACAATTTTTAAAATAAATCTCAGGTTCATTTGGTTTTATTACAGTATCAAAATATTTTTTAAATTCAGATTCAACTTGCATTACTAATAGTTGTTGAGCTTGCTTCTCGCTCACTCCGCCTTTGCTTAAAGCTCGCATAACTGAAGAATCAACCCCCACACAAGAATCTTTTTCAGTTGTACATAACGCATCTTTATATACTTTTAAAAATTCGCCACTTACATCGTTAAACTCATAGCCAGCAGATTCTAAGGACGGATTAACAGCTTGATATGCTTCGTAGGCAAAATAAGCAGCTGTACCCCAACCGCTTAATCGAGAACCTAATGCTGCACCTCTTTTTACAAGGCCAAATGCACCAGATAGGACGGCTTTTCGGGAAACTTGAGCTTCAATAGTTACGGGGACAGTTGAGGCAGAGCGGAGACCGGTGGAGGCTTCACGGACGTGAAGTGATTTATCAAATCTTGAAACATATTCATGATGAAACTTAGGTCCATTATTATCAAGATACATCCAAGGGCGTATCCCATTCTGATTAAATCCGCCAGCCGGTACACGCATACGACCATTTTTTTCAACGTGTATGTCGACATCAGCGAACGAAAAATTAAACCCTAAAAGTATAACGACCGTAATAAAAAGCCGTTGTAATATCTTCATCATAATGTTCAGACCACTCAAACCCATCTTTTTTGAAATTCACTTTCAGAATTGAACAATCTTCAAAAAATACAATTACTTCATCTAAGTAACTTCTGTTCAAATAATATTGCATTGCGTTTTTTGCAATCTCAATAAAATTATGGAACGGATACAAATTTTTCAAATTGAATAATTCAGTCATAAACACATGACACAATTTTTCATTTGAATAATTAGGATTCGTATCTTTTTTAAATCTCAATTCTTCTTCTGAAATATAAAACATAATCTAACTTTCGTAATGGTTGCTGAAAGTTAGATTATATCGCTTCTTCATTAAAACGAACCATAACCACTAGCTATCATGTCTTCAACCGTACTATCTTCTGGCATAAGACCGGCATCAATCAGAAAAATTAAATAATCCTGATGTTGGTCATAACCATCTGACCAAACCCTATCCATATAATCTTCGTGCGTTTCATGATCAGAGTCAGGCTCCATAAAATCACCGAAGCCATAATCTGCTCCACCATAACTAGCCCCTTGTTCATACTAAAAATCATCGTCCATATCACTACCTATCACTACCTATTTAAAAATCATCCAGCCCACCACGACCGGAACAAACACACCAAGATAAAAATAAAAATCCATCATGGTACTACCTCAATTTCTGCCATATCAACCTAATACCCCAAACCGCTGCCATGATGGCAACAACTGACCAGCCTATATAGGATCCGTCTTTCATGCTGTCTATCGGGTTACATTCTGGCAATTCAGCTTTTAAAATCTGCTCCCCATATTTCCAGCCAAACTTAGTAAAATTAAGCTGATATAGCTTTCCGTCATCACCAATTTTGGGAGGCACTAAACTGAAATAGACGTTTTCGGCATCCTGACGGGTTGCGTAACAATTATTTCCGACTTGGTAGCCCATTATTTAAATTCTCATGTCAATTAGTATTCAGACGACCTTTAAGGGGTCGTCTGAAATATGCTTCAAATTAGCGCAATACGCGGCGGATCAGCTGGATAGCGAAGATTGAAGCGATAATACCCAGTACGATTGCCGCAACAGATAATGCGTCAGTCTTTGCAGTTTCCAAGTCGGTTTTAACGCTTTCAGGAACTTCAGCCCATGCTTGAGTAGCAAAAGCCAATGGAACAGCGGCAGCAACAGCCAATTTTGCGCCGTATTTACGGCAAGTATTCATCAATTTCATGATGTTTTCCTTTACGAAATGTTTAAAAAAATGTGTTTGCGGGCTATGTGAAGGTTTTAGAGACCGCCCGCCGAGCCTCTTAAAATTAATCTTCTTTTGTATAAAAACTGAAAATTAAAAATTCGCCGCCGATTTCTTCAATCGCCGAACTGAAAGCATCTTCATAACTTTCATATTGACCGGCAGATTTAATGTTAGGCGTGAAACCAATATCGCCGAATGGATCGGGATAGATGAATTCATGATTTTCAAGTTCTTGAACAATAAATTTTTGCTGATACTTACTCATGATCCAGCCTTCCTTAGGCTTTGGGCGCTGCGCCTTTAACTTGGAAATCAAGCAATTTAGGAACGAGGCCTTTACCTGTTGATTCCATTGCTACGGTTACATCAACCGCGCATGGGAACTTGAGATTTTTCAGCTTTTCGAAATTATGGCTATCGCCAAATTTCATGCTTGCTGCGGTAAAGCCTACGGCATTGCCGTTTGACGGCATTGGGCTGGCTACCAAAACTGTGCAAGAATCGATTTTGTTACCGTCGATTTCGCCTTTAAATTGTTTTGCACCCAACAAGGTTGCTGAATACGTGGTTACTTGGCTTTGCTCAAACATTTTGAATTTCCTTTACTTGTTTAAAAAATTTGAAATAATTTTCTCTTCGAGTTCGATGTCTTTAATGTGTTGTTTTTCCCTATCTTGTGGGAATGCGGTTTCTTTCTCATCAAGCAAATCATCAAGTAATGTTTGCATGTTCAAATCATCAATTGCTTTTTGCTCTTCGTGTATATACTGAATCTTTTGTGTCTGATCTCTACAGTCGTATTGTTCAGGTTGTAAACCTTTGGGATAACCTTCAATGCCTTTTACAAGTTCATCGACAATTTTTGTATCATCCCAGCCTATATCGCGGAGTAAATTAACCATCTTTCCTACCTGATTACGCGCATGGAACAGTTTATGATCGAAAGATAAATTTACTGTTTCTGTCTTGGCATCCATCCGCTTGGCTTCTGTTTTGAATATCGCCGAACATATCGGGTAAGCACCACCAAGATACGAACCGGGATAAAGCAAAACATCTAAGGGGATTTCTATATCGCCTGCCCGAAATTCAGTTTCAAACCTGACCCATGGACTGTTGACATCGCCGAATTGTTTTCCTTTCTCATAAACTCGAGTGAATTTAGAATTGCCGCGTTTACCTACATAAAATGTTTTGCCGCTACCATCATCAGTGCGCCATGCAGTACCGCGGCATTCGCTTTTTGGCCTCATGTTATGAACGTCAAAATGACCGTTATCATGATCAAGTAATGCTTGATCGGGTGTGTATTCGCCGTTAAAAAAATCATGGGCCACATCAACACGGGTAATTTTTGGACGTATGCACTTACTTAAAAACTCATACAGTCGGTTTTCCCAACCGGGTATAGCAGCCTGGCAACCTGTACCATTCAATTCAACCAGCATTGTTTCTCGCTGACCGCCGTAATGAACCTTGCCATATTCGACGTTATCCGGGCCGAGTTGGTAACAGCTTTTATAGAAAAACTTTCCTTTGAACGGTAGTTTTTGGGTAATACCAAAACCTAAAATTTCTTCTAACAGCTCGCTATACTTCACAATAAATTCTGTATCTGATACCAATCCTTTACCTGTTACTTTAGGCAAACTGTCTTCATGAATTGTGAAAGTGATTTGGTCAATAAATGCACCGTCATCCCTTCCTCTTCTTAACGGTATTTCAATGAATTTGCCTTTTCCATCCGATACGAAATGGCTGAAATATTCAAACTCAAAATCTTGGTTATCCGATTTTTCCGCACCCTTCGGATTAGGGGTTTTATTTTGCTCCCCCCCTATTAGCCTAGGGGGGCAGCCTTCGGCGGTTGGCGCAGCCTTGCCGTCCGCTGGCGCGGCCGCCATGTCTGTGCCTACCGCCACGGCTTTATCTTCCCAAGCTTTCACGTCTAAATTCCTCATTCATCAATTCCCTTACTAGAAGTCTTCCGCATTCGTTTGCGGCATTTTCAGCCTTGTGTTTTAAAGCTGGATAAGAAATAGGAAAGCAAAGGGTTTTGACACATTGAGATTCATCATTTATATCCTTGAAAACTTTGAGGATATAAGACTTTGGAAAAGATACTGGTTCGGGATTTACGGTATAGAAAATAAGCATAATTAAAGCCCCTTCACTGGCTTAGTTAAGGGGCTTTACAAGAATTAAGAATATGCGCCCCTGATGGAACGCAATATATAAGGTCGTCTAAAAATTTTCAGACGACCTTTGTTTTTATTTTCAATACTTTCGGGTAACATAAAACCATATTTTCCGCTTTATCAGAATTCAAAGTTAATTTGTATAGGCGCGTATCCTATGGTTACCGAACAGCAAAACGATATCCTCAGCATCAATCAAGTACAGCTTCTCCTTGCAGAAAAACGCACGGCACTTGCTATCATGCGTACGGGCATTGCCGTTTTCGCACTCCCTTTGTCTATTTTCAGTGCGCTGATTGCGACATCGAAATGGTACGAGGCCGTTGATGTTTGGCCTTTGCTCGTACTGGTCAGTCTGATGAACATCAGCTTGATTATTTTCTCGGTCTATCTAATTACCCGCTCGCTCCGTAGAATGCACCAATATGACCAGCTGATTGCCGATATCAAATACAACAATCAGTCTTTGCGCAAACTGATTAAGTCATAAAATGCAGATAGTTGGGGCTACACATAGGTCGTCTGAAAATCAAAATATAGCGGAACTCCAAATATGTATTAAAACATGATTCTGCCAAACATACCGTAATTATTCTTGGTGACGTTACTGTACACTTTGCTCCCCCATTTGAATCGATACGATACCATTGAAGTAATTGGGATTAAAATGAACAACAAATATAAAGAATGGATAAAAATCATACTGCTCCCTCATTTAATAACGGCTATTTTTTTAGGGCCAGCAATAATTGTTTTTTGGTCAGGTGGATTTATCGGTCTCTATTCTGTTATAAACGTGTTCAGTGAATTAGGATCGCTTAAATATTATATTTATATTGGAATTCCTTTAATTTTTATAATGTTCTTACTTGGGTTTTATTGGAGAAATCTGAAAATAGGGAAGATACTGACTTCTTCTGCGATATATTTATGGTTTCTCTTAGGTTTTTTATGCCTAGGGTGGCAGATATAAACTTATTGAAATGATCAACTCAATTGGATATTAGGAACCCTGCTGGATACACCGATCGTGTGTAGACAAATACGAATGCAGTCTGCAATTTTGGTTTGTCCAGTCTCTTGTCTCAAACGCTTTTAAAATATGGAACAACCTGATTTTTTCCCCATCCCCAGTCCCTGCATCGGCGTTTGTGAAGCCAATGCCAAAGGCTATTGCAAAGGCTGCCTGCGCAGCCGGGAAGAGCGCTTGTACTGGCTCCAGATGACCGACAGCCAAAAGCATCAAGTCATGCACCTTCTATCCCTCAGGAAAGCCAAAATCCGCAACCGCAAAATGGAAAAAACCGAAACGGGCGAACATCCGGTTCAAAACCTGCTCGATTTCTAAATTGCCCTTGCCTACCGCACACCACAATAAGGAAAAACATGAAAAAACTGCTTGCCTGCCTGCTTGTGCCATTGACTGCCCTCGCCCTGGGCGCCTGCAAACCCGCCGCGATCTCACCCGACAACAAACCTGCCGAACTTAACTGGCAGCAGCCTAAACTGACCAGCAATGTTTGGAAAATCAGCAAAGAAGGCCAACCCGATTCCTACCTGCTCGGCACCATCCACATGGGACGAACCAATCAAACTTTGTCTTCCGATGCGGTCAAACTGTTGCAATCCACCAACCAACTGACCACAGAAATTGACCCACTGCCGGACAGCAGTCCGGAAACGAAAAAAATGTATCAAAAATACTTCAAAGAAGTCATGAGTACCGAACCGCTTAGCCGCAAGCTTGGCAAAACAGATTTCCGTCTTTTACAAGAAATCTATTCAAAAAATGAAGAAAGCCGACCCATCACCAGAATTGCCGACAAACTCCACCCGTGGGCAGCATTGGTTTTTGCCGGCAGCGCATTTCCCCAAGGATATAGCGCAGAAACCGGTGCAGATATGTTGCTGACCAACGCAGCAGTCAATATCAACAAACCGCGTAGTTCATTAGAAAGCTTGGACGAAGTTTCCGCAATCTTCAAAGCACAGCCTGAAGAAACCATGCTCAACTTTCTGAAAGCCAGCATTAAAACCAATAAAGAAGAAACCGAAGATATCAAAAAACTCCATCAAGCCTATTCAGAAGGCCGCTTTGAAGAACTCATCCCACTTTTGGAAGAAACCGAACAGTGCACCCTCAAACGTGTTGATGCTAAACACGCCAAAGCCATGTCCGATTGGCTGAAAAACGACCTCCTGATCCGCCGTAACTTGGCATGGCTACCTGAAATCCGCAAGCAATCGGCCAAACAAAGCACCCTCTTTGCTGTCGGCATTGCCCATTTACCCAGCGGAAAAGGCTTAATCGAACTATTGCGTCAAGAAGGCTATCAAGTGACGCCCGAACCCAAAGTCCTGATTTGGCAATAAACCCAATCAAACAACAAGGCCGTCTGAAAGTCTTTCTTTCAGACGGCCTTTATTTAATCTCTATTAAATGAAGCGGTAAGCAGCGTTGAGCGCAAAACTCAATCGCCCAATGCCGCTACCATCACCGCTTTAATCGTGTGCATCCGGTTTTCTGCCTGATCAAACACAATACTGGCTTCGCTTTCAAAGACTTCTTCCGTTACTTCCACACCATTCAGGCCGAATGTCTCATAAATCCATTCACCGACTTTGGTTTCACGATTATGGAAAGCAGGCAGGCAATGCATAAACTTGACTTGCGGATTTTCAGCCGCGGCCATTAATTCGGGCGTAACTCGGTAATCTTTCAGCAAATCGATACGTTCCTGCCACGCCTCTTTAGGCTCACCCATGCTGACCCACACATCGGTATGGATAAAATCCACGCCTTTCACGGCTTCTTTCACATTCTCCGTCAACAGAATCCGTCCACCGGTCTCTTTGGCAACAGCCTGCACTGTCTCGATAATGTTTTCAGACGGCCACAAACTTTTCGGTGCACCGATACGCACGTCCATGCCCAGTTTCGCAGCCAACACCAGCAACGAATTGGCCATGTTGTAACGCGCATCACCGACGTAGGCAAACGCAATTTGGTTCAAAGGCTTGTTGCTATGCTCGCGCATCGTCAGCGCATCAGCAAGCATTTGAGTCGGGTGAAACTCGTTGGTCAAACCATTGAACACAGGCACGCCTGCATACTTGGCCAGCTCTTCCACCACATCCTGTCCAAAACCGCGATATTCGATACCGTCAAACATCCGCCCCAAAACCCGCGCCGTATCCTTAATACTTTCCTTATGCCCAATTTGGCTGGCAGAAGGCTCCAGATAAGTTACCCCTGCCCCTTGATCGCGCGCGGCCACTTCAAACGCGCAACGGGTGCGGGTCGATGTTTTCTCGAAAATCAGGGCAATGTTTTTCCCCTTCATCCGCTGCACCTCGCGCCCTGCTTTTTTAGCGGCTTTCAATTCGGCGGCAAGATCGAGATAGGCAGTAATTTCTTCCGGCGTGAAATCCAAAAGTTTTAAAAAATGGCGGTTTTTCAGGCTCATGTCTTATTTCTCTTTTTTCTAGCGTGGGCGTTGCCCAACATTTTTCTCCATGCAGATTTCGTCGGGCTTCCACCGACCTTCTGCTGCTCAATTTTTTTAACGTGCGAAGCCTGCCCGAAGCATGGCCCCTTATCCTCTATCAAAACTCAAAACAAGGCCGTCTGAACCTCGCCTCTCTCCAAGGCAAGCAACGATTGTTTGCGGTTCAAACCGCCTGCGTAGCCGGTCAGCTTACCGTCGCTACCGATAACGCGGTGGCAGGGAATCAAGATAGACACCTTGTTCTGCCCGTTTGCAGCGGCAACGGCGCGAATGGCTTTAGGATTGCCCAACTGTTGCGCCTGCTCCTTGTAGCTGCGCGTTTCGCCGTAAGGAATAGTCAGCAGCGCATTCCACACCTGCTGCTGAAAGGCTGTACCTATCGTTTCCAAAGGCGTCGCAAAAACTTTTAGACGGCCTTGGAAGTATAAATCCAATTCTTGACGCAAAAGTTGCGTTTGCTCATTTTCTTGGAAAATAAACTGTCCGTTCAAAGCTTTTTGGACAGCCATGATTTCCTGTTCCATATGTTTCTGCCCGACAAATTCCAGCAGACACAAACCCTTGCTGCCGAACACCGCCAACATCTCGCCCAACGGCGTGGCAACCGCGGCCGCAGTCAGTTCGTTCGGACTATCAGGATAACGCGTTTCCAACAGTCGGATAGCTCGGCGGATACGGACATATTCTTCAGGCGCACAACCGATACAGTCAATAAAATCCTGCTCAAACTGCTTGGCTTCGTGTTCGGTAAGACGCTCGTGCAGTAAGGCTTCGAGAGTAGCGGGAAAGTCAGTTTCCAACTGCTCTCGGATTTCATTCCACTTTGATGGAAGCTCGTTTAAAGAAGGCAGAGTAATCATATTTTGCCTTGTTCAATTATCGATAACTTAAGAGAAAACCGAAAGAGCAAAAGAATCGTATCGCCCTATCGTTTTTCAAAGCCTACGGTACGGCCTTTTCACTTCAACAGGCGTTTCAACATACCTTCATACACCGCCGACAACTTCGGAATATCTTCCAAACGTACGTTTTCGTTGATTTGGTGGATGGTCGCGTTAGACGGGCCTAATTCGATGAGCTCTTTCGCAATGGCTTTGATGAAGCGTCCGTCCGAAGTGCCGCCGGTGGTGGACAATTCAGCCTCAACGCCACAAATCTCGGCAATGGCTTCGCGTGCCACATCGGTCAGTTTTCCTGCCTGTGTCAGGAAAGGTTGGCCTGAGCAAGACCACTGCAAATCGTATTGCACGCCGTGTTTATCCAAAATGGTATGAACGCGTTGTTTCAGCCCTTCTTCAGTAGACTCGGTAGAGAAACGGAAATTGAATTTGACGTTTAGCTCGCCCGGAATCACATTGGTCGCGCCTGTGCCGCCGTTAATATTGGAAATTTGGAAACTGGTCGGCGGGAAGTATTCGTTGCCCTCGTCCCAGACTTCCTGCGTCAGCTCCAGCAAGGCCGGGGCAAAAGTATGCACGGGATTGATTGCCAAATGCGGATAGGCAATATGGCCTTGCTTGCCTTTGATGGTCAGATTGCCCGACAACGAGCCGCGTCGGCCGTTTTTCAACATATCGCCCAATTTATCCACGGCAGTCGGTTCGCCGACGATACAGTAATCAATCAATTCGCCACGCGCTTTCAATACATCGACAACTTTGGTTGTGCCATCCAGCGCATCGCCCTCTTCGTCTGAAGTAATCAGGAGCGCGATACTGCCTTGATGATCGGGATATTCGGCAACGAAACGCTCACAGGCGGTAACGAAGCAGGCAATGCTGGTTTTCATGTCCGCCGCGCCGCGGCCATACAGACGGTCTTCACGCTCGGTCGGTTCAAACGGAGGCGAATCCCATTTTTCAACAGGACCTGTCGGCACAACGTCGGTATGTCCGGCAAAGCAGAACACCGGAGCCTGAGTACCGCGGCGCAACCAAATGTTTTTGGTGTCGCCGAAATGAAGCTCTTCTACGGCAAAACCGATTTTTTGCAGGCGTTCGGCCAGCAGTTGTTGGCAGTTTTGGTCATCCGGCGTAACGGACGGGCGGGAAATCAGCTCTTTGGCAAGCTCTAGGGATTGGGTTTCGGTCATATTTGCTCACTTTGAGAAACAGGCCGTCTGAAACGTTCTGAATATGATTTTCAGACGGCCTTGAGTTTATTTGAAGATACTGAATGGGCAGTTTCCCTTTCTGCATCCTGATTTATTTTCCATGACAAGCTTCATACAGCGGCAGTAAGTCTTCCACTGTTTCCACTATCCATTTCGCGACATCCTGCTTGCCCAAATCATCGCGTTCGATGTGTTTGCCGATACAGAAGAAATCTTTATCGTCTCGAAGCTTTCTATCGCCGTCGCTTTGTTGGGCAACGGTACGATAATCGTCATATTCGCTTTCCGCACCGTGCCACATATCGAAGGAAGCGTATTTTTCAGTATCAAAATTATCCAGCCAGCGGTTGTAATCAGGCAGCGCAATGGGAGAAACATCGGCTTTATAGCAATGCCAGTCCAAGCTGACGCTCAAACGGCGGCGATTCAGCAAAATCGATAAAATCGCTGCGGAATTTTTATATTGTTCGTATTTGAAATAGGCAAAAAAATGGGCGCGGACCTGCCAGCCGTTACACCAGCGTTCGATATGCGGCGGCGCAAACGGTGCACCCAATTCGGCGGCAACCTGCTGGATTAGCTGCTGCCATACCTGCCAGTTTTCTTTATAGTCTGCCTTGATTTGCGGAATGCTTTCAGGCTGGTATTTTTTAAGCTGGGAAAACTGGAAAAAAGGGATATTGAACAAATCGCAACTTTTTGGGGTCAGCATAGTGTATTCCTTGAGACGATTGTTTCAGACGACCTTATTTGCGGCGGCGTGCAGCCATAATTTCGCCGATTTCGGTCAGTTTTTCTTTGGGGATAAAGGTTTTGCCCATATCAAATAGCGGCTCTTCAATCGCCAGATGAACATCATATCCTGCGACAAAGCGTTTGAACGTTTCCGCATCGGGGATATAGGCGTTGTCTGCTTCGAGTTTGGCGAATTCGGCAGATACCGCCGCCCAGTTGTTGTGCAGGCTGATATGTTGGCGCAAAAGCTCGTCAACGCTTTCTTGAGCTTGCGGCGCATATTGCAATAGAAGCGGGAAGAAATTTTCTTCTTCGTCTTCATGGTGCAACGGCGCGGCAACATTAAAATATTGGGCAATTTGGCGGATGGTTTGCAAAACGATTTGATTGCAGCCGTTTTCGGCAATATAGTTCGACAACATGGCAACCTGGCTGCAGAAACGGCGCACTTTGCCATGACAGGCGTACAGCATTTCAATGGGTTCGGCAAAAGTAACGCTTTTGGTTTCAAACGGATTCATGGTTTTGAAGTTTTATTCTTAAATTAATGTTTCCAGATTATAACAAAACAGCCTGCGCAAGGCAGGCTGTCTGTTTTCGAGCTTGAGGCGGATTAGTCAACCAAAGTAACTTTACCGTTCATCAAAGCGCCGTGACCTGGGAAGGTACAAGCGAATTTGTATTCGCCGCCGGCCAATTTAGCAGGATCCAGAGTCAGGGAAGCTTCTTCGCCGCCGCCAACCAGTTTGGTGTGGGCAACAACGCGTGCGTCGTCAGGTTTAACGTAGTCAGTTGCAGCAGCACCGGCACCGTCTTTGAAAATACCGTCCATGTCTTCGGCTTTACCGATGACGATGTTGTGACCCATGCTTTCTTTAGGTTGGGTACCAGTGTGTTTCAAAGTGATGGTGAATTCTTTACAAGCTTTGCTCACTTGGATTTCTTTAGTGTTAAACTGCATAGCGTCGTTGGCTTCAACAGTAGTTGCGCAGTTGCCGGCAGCAGGAGCGGCGGCAGCATCGGCTGGAGCAGCTTCAGAGGCAGGAGCGGCATCGGCAGGTGCAGTAGTTTCTGCAGGAGCAGCTTCAGAAGCAGCGGAAGCAGCAGGTGCTTCAGCAGGTTTTGCAGCTTCTTGAGAGCATGCAGCTAAGCCGATAACGGCAGCGGAAATCAGAGCCAGATAAGCTTTCATTGATGTATCTCCTAATGATGAGAGTCTTGTTAAGTTCTATTAATAGAACCCGCGCGAATATATTAACAAAGACAAATGTCAAACTTAAACTTATTCACGCAGAGTGATAAGAAATTCAGGCGTTATTTTGCTACAAACTTCACACGAAATCAAAATTTCAGGCCAAGTTTACATCAGTTTACCTAAAAGAAAACAGTTACTGTTTAGGTCGTATTTCTTTAGTATTAGATGCTATCAGTCAAATGAAATAAATTTTAACATTTATTAACCATAATCTCATTCGGCATGATTTTAGCGGCTGTGCTTGCGCACCAATTCTGCCAATGCCGCCGCCAATTCGGGATGTTTGCCTTCCAATTTGGCTGCCGCCTCATCGAAGCTGTCTAAAGCTGCCTCGCTCAATCTCAAACTATTGGTTTTCGGCTGAGCCGGAGGCTTGGGAACTACCCTGACTACCACTTCCCTGACGCCTGTATGCAATGTTTGCAACTTGGGCAACATGGCAGGCAGGATCATTTTCAAACGCGAAGCAGCCATATTATTGGCGACAAGCAAGACCAATCTTCCGTCTTCTACGCAGGCCGTCTGAAAATGCGGATGCAGGTTGGCCGGCAAAACCGTTTTGATTTTTGCATCCAATTTCCGCCATTGTTGCGATTGTTGCAACAAGCCCGCCAATAAATGATTGCGCTTGCCTAATTGTGCTAAATCCATATATTTCAGACGGCCTCTCAGTAAATTAACCAAACAATTACAATTGAAATACAGCAAAACCGCCTTTATTTCAAACAGCATTACCGCGTTATACAAGCGCTTGTGTTAAAATCCCAATTTCGCCCACTATTATATCAAGGCGCAGGAATTATTCATGCTGACAAACATTGCTAAGAAAATCTTCGGCAGCCGCAACGACCGCCTGCTGAAACAATATCGTAAATCCGTTGCCAAAATCAACGCGCTTGAGAAACAAATGCAGGCATTGAGCGATGCAGAACTGCAAGCTAAAACAGCCGAATTCAAACAACGTCTCGCCGACGGACAAAGCCTGGACGACATCTTGGTCGAAGCCTTTGCCGTCTGCCGCGAAGCATCAAGCCGTGTATTGGGCATGCGCCACTTTGATGTACAGCTTATCGGCGGTATGGTTCTGCACAACGGCAAAATCGCCGAAATGCGTACCGGTGAAGGTAAAACTCTGGTGGCCACCCTTGCCGTTTACCTGAATGCATTGTCAGGAAAAGGCGTCCACGTCGTTACCGTCAACGACTACCTCGCCTCCCGTGACGCGAGCATTATGGAGCCTTTGTACAACTTCTTAGGCTTGAGTGTCGGCGTGATCGTCGCCGATTTGCAACCTTTCGAACGCCAAACCGCTTACGGTGCCGACATTACTTACGGCACCAACAACGAATTCGGCTTCGACTACCTGCGCGACAATATGGTTACCGACCAATACGACAAAGTTCAGCGCGAATTGAACTTTGCCGTTGTCGACGAAGTGGACTCCATTCTGATCGACGAAGCGCGTACGCCGCTGATTATTTCCGGCCAGGCAGATGACAACATCCAGCTCTACCGCGTAATGGATGCCGTTCCGGCCCACCTTATCCGCCAAGAAACCGAAGAAGGCGAAGGCGATTACTGGGTAGATGAAAAAGCACACCAAGTTATTCTGAGCGAAGCTGGTCACGAACACGCCGAGCAAATCCTGACACAAATGGGCTTATTACAGGAAAACGACTCGCTCTACTCTGCCGCCAATATTTCCCTGATGCACCACCTCATGGCGGCATTACGTGCGCACACCCTGTTCCACAAAGACCAACACTACGTCATTCAAGACGGTGAAATCGTGATTGTGGACGAATTCACAGGCCGTCTGATGGCCGGCCGCCGTTGGTCCGAAGGCTTGCACCAAGCTGTTGAAGCCAAAGAAGGCGTAGAAATCAAACGCGAAAACCAAACGCTTGCATCTATTACCTTCCAAAACTACTTCCGCCTGTACAGCAAACTATCCGGTATGACCGGTACGGCCGACACCGAAGCCTTCGAGTTCCAAAGCATTTACAACCTCGAAACCGTCATCATCCCGACCAACCGTCCTGTACAACGTAAAGACTTCAACGACCAAATCTTCCGCTCAGCTGAAGAAAAATTTGAAGCCGTTGTCAAAGACATTGCCGAATGCCACAAAAACGGTCAACCGGTTTTGGTCGGCACCACCAGCATCGAAAACTCCGAACTGGTTTCTGACTTGTTACACAAAGCCGGTCTGCCGCATAACGTTCTGAACGCCAAAGAACACGAGCGCGAGGCATTGATTGTAGCTCAAGCCGGTAAAGTCGGCGCAATTACCGTTGCCACCAACATGGCAGGCCGCGGTACCGATATTGTTTTGGGCGGCAACCTCAAACATCAAATCGAAGCCATCCATGCCGATGAAACCCTGAGCGAACAGCAAAAACAAGCGCAAATTTCTGCCCTTGAAAGCGGTTGGCAAGCTGAACACGACCAAGTTGTGGCCGCAGGCGGTTTGCATATTATCGGTACAGAACGCCATGAAAGCCGCCGTATCGACAACCAGTTGCGTGGTCGTGCCGGCCGTCAGGGCGACCCCGGCTCCAGCCGTTTCTATCTATCGTTTGAAGATCCATTGTTGCGCCTGTTTGCACTCGACCGTGCCGCCGCCATCCTCAACCGCCTGGCACCTGAACGCGGCGTTGCCATCGAACACGGCCTGCTGACCCGTCAAATCGAAGGCGCACAACGTAAAGTCGAAGGCCGCAACTTTGATATGCGTAAACAGGTTTTAGAATATGATGACGTTGCCAACGACCAACGTAAAGTGATCTACCATCAACGCAACGAAATCCTGACCAGCAAAGATGTCAGTGATTTGACCCGCGAAATCCGCGCCGACGTTATCAGCGACTTGGTTGATTACCACATCCCGCCTGACAGCATGGAAGAGCAATGGGACATTCCAGCACTGGAGCACCAACTTGCCGCCGATTTCCGCCTGCATGTCGATATTAAAGGCTGGCTGAAAGAAGACAGCACTTTGGACAACCAAGACATTAAAGAACGCCTCATCAAGCGCATCGAAGACGAGTATGCCGAAAAAGTTGAATTGGTCGGCAAACAGGCTATGTCAGACTTCGAACGCAATGTTATGCTGCAAGTTATCGACAACCAATGGCGCGAACACCTCGCCGCTATGGACTACTTGCGCCAAGGTATCCATCTGCGCAGCTATGCTCAGAAAAATCCGAAACAGGAATACAAACGCGAAGCTTTCGCCATGTTTGAAAATCTGTGGCGCGGTATCAAACAAAACATTGCCGCTTTGCTGACTGCCGTTCAAATCGAGCGCAATAGCGAATACGACCACACCGCCGCACAAAGCGTCAGCGATGTTCAAACCGTCCACTCCGATGCGCCTGATATGGAAGAATTGCTCGGTCAATCGCAAACCGATTTGGTTACAGAAGCGTTCGACCCTGACGGCACAGACTTCAGCCCTGAAGCGCTTGCACAAAACGGCCTGATTGTTCACCGCAACGATCCTTGCCCTTGCGGCAGCGGCCTGAAATACAAACAGTGCCACGGTAAATTGAACTAAGTAGTCATCTCAAAAGGCCGTCTGAACGGTGAAACGAGAATCTTTGATTTCGTTCTCACATCTGTTCAGACGGCCTGAGAATTATCCAAACAAGTAAAAAATTTCCAAACCCAATTTCAAAAGAGTATCCCTATGGCAGGCAATACCTTCGGACAAATCTTTACCGTTACCACTTTCGGCGAAAGCCACGGCGCAGGCTTGGGCTGCATCATCGACGGCTGCCCGCCAGGATTAGAATTGAGCGAAGCGGATATCCAATATGACCTTGACCGTCGCAAACCCGGCACCAGCCGCCACGTTACCCAACGTCGCGAAGCCGACCAAGTCGAAATCCTCTCCGGCGTATTCGAAGGCAAAACTACCGGTACACCTATCGCTCTCCTAATCCGCAATACCGACCAACGCAGCAAAGACTATGGCAATATCGCCACCAGTTTCCGCCCCGGACATGCCGATTACACCTACTGGCACAAATACGGTACACGCGACTATCGCGGCGGCGGTAGAAGTTCCGCCCGCGAAACCGCTGCCCGCGTTGCAGCCGGAGCAATTGCGAAAAAATGGCTGAAAGAAAAATTCGGTACTGAAATTACCGCCTACGTTACCCAGGTAGGCGAAAAAGAAATCCAGTTTGAAGGTTACGAATATATTTCCCAAAATCCTTTTTTTGCCGCAAACCAAAGCCAAATTGAGGACTTGGAAAACTATATGGACAGCGTGCGCAAATCATTGGATTCTGTCGGCGCAAAACTTCATATCGAAGCAGCCAACGTCCCTGTCGGCTTAGGCGAACCAGTTTTTGACCGCCTCGATGCAGAAATTGCCTATGCCATGATGGGCATCAATGCCGTCAAAGGCATGGAAATCGGCGCAGGTTTTGATAGCGTAACTCAACGCGGCAGCGAGCACGGCGACGAGCTCACGCCTCAAGGCTTTCTATCCAACCACTCAGGCGGCATCTTGGGTGGCATCAGCACCGGACAAGACATTCATGTGAATATTGCCATTAAACCGACCAGTTCCATCGCCACACCGCGCCGCAGTATTGATATAGAGGGCAACCCTGTCGAACTTGCCACACACGGCCGCCACGACCCCTGCGTCGGATTACGCGCCGCTCCGATTGCAGAAGCCATGCTGGCATTGGTCTTGATCGACCACGCCTTACGCCATCGTGCACAAAATGCCGATGTTCAGGTTAATACACCAGACATTGCCAAATTGGAAAAATAACCGTTTATTTCTGAATATTCTCAGAAAAATTTAGCCAAATCACAGTCTTTATACTACAATAGCACCTTATTGCCGTATGACGAAAATACGGATTTATATTAGAGGAATACAACCGCAATGGCACAAGAAACCGCTTTGGGCGCTGCGCTGAAATCTGCCGTCCAAACTATGAGCAAGAAAAAACAGACAGACATGATTGCCGACCACATTTACGGCAAATATGATGTATTCAAACGATTCAAACCGTTGGCCGTCGGTATCGACCAAGACTTGGTTGCCGCCCTGCCCCAATACGACCCTGCACTGATTGCACGCGTACTGGCTAACCACTGCCGCCGTCCGCGCTATCTGAAAGCCCTGGCTCGCGGCGGCAAACGTTTTGACTTGAATAACCGCTTCAAAGGCGAAGTCAGCGCAGAAGAACAAACCATCGCCCAACAGCACCCAGCCGTTCAACAGGCATTGGCTGCACAAGCCGAACGTCAAGCCGCTAAGGCTACTACAGAAGCAGAAGTAGCTCCTACTCAAGCCGAGACCAACGAAGCTTCTGAATAATGTTCAGACGGCCTGATAAGGCTTGCACTAAATAAATAGAGCCCCAATTTAATACGACATCTTTAACGTCGATGAATTGGGGCTTTTTATTGCCTTAACCTTATAGTGGCTGATTAAAAATAGCCTTGTTTACCCCCACCAAGCCAAGTTTTGAAACCAAAATCTTTTCTAAGCTATTCCCAATAAGGTATTTCTTTATTACGCTGATTATTCTTGTATCAATTTAAACATTGAACAACATTATTTGTTCGACATTAAAGCAATCTAAAATCTACTCTTATGAACATAAGTAAAGGCCGTCTGAAATATCTTTCAGACGGCCTTTTTAAATCAAACAGTCAGTTAAAACACGGCTTGCAAAACCAAATAGCTGACAACAGACAAAACGGCAGCAGCAGGCAAGGTAATAACCCAAGCAAGGCCGATCGGTTTCATCAATTTCCAGTTGGCATTGCGGTTAACCAAGCCGATACCCAAAACTGCACCTACCAAGATATGGGTACTGGAAACAGGCAAGCCCATAAATGATGCGGCCATCACGACGGCGGCGGCAGAAAGCTCTGCTGAGAAGCCTGACGCGGGGTGCATTTCTGCTAAGCTGGTGCCTACGGTTTTAATCACTTCTTTACCGACAAACCATAAGCCGACGATCAAAGCGATACCGAAAGTCAACATGGCAATTGGCGGCACGGCGTTTTGAGAAGTAATGCTGTTGGTACGCAGCACATCCATAATCGCGGCAAACGGACCAATCGCATTGGCAATATCGTTTGCACCATGGCTGAATGCGAAACCGCAAGCAGTAAATACCTGCATCCATGAGAACATTTGGAAAGTCGATTTATCCAAATCTTTGCGTTTCAAACTTTTGGCGAATACAAACGTACCCATCCAAATAGCTGCGCCGATCATGAAAATGGTCAGGAAGCTGTTGACGTTGCTCATGCCCAAATGCAGATTTTTCAGACCTTTAAAAATCAACATGGCCGCAATCATCATGCCGCCGACAGAAGCAATAAACGGCACCCAGGAATGCAGTGCTTTGTAAGAATCTACTTCGCCCTTACGGCTGTCAAAGCGGTGCAGACCGCGATAATACTCAGACTGCAATTCTTCAGGATCAAAGTCCGGCTCATCATAAATTTGGGCATCGTGCGCCATTTTGGTGGCGTATTCGACTTTTTCAGATTCACTCAAGGCATCAAAAAACAGGCGGTGCTCTTCTTTATAGGCTTTCTTCTCCAACTTGATGCCTTTGAGCGTATTATCGGCCCAAGAGTTGTAGTCCAAAACGTTTTTCTTAATTCGTGAAAACAATAGATAGGAAACGATGCCACCTAATACCGGAGACAAAATCCAAGACAAGGCAATTTCGCCCAACTTGTCCCATTGAATCAGCGCAATGGAATCCACACCGTTCAATGCCGCCATACACAAGGCACTACCGACGATACCGCCGATAATGGCGTGTGTCGTAGAAACCGGCAGACCTTTGCGCGATGCAAAAAGCAGCCACAATGCCGCAGCCAAAAGCGCAGACATCATAATAAAAACAAACTGCATCGGATCCAGATGCATGCCATTCAAATCGACAATACCCTTACGGATGGTATCTGTTACCTCGCCGCCGGCAATCACTGCGCCGCTGACTTCAAATACTGCCGCAATCAGCAAAGCTTGCGGAATAGTCAATGTGCCGGAGCCGACACTTGTACCGAAAGAGTTAGCAATATCGTTACCACCCACATTAAACGCCATGAAGACGCCGAAAAAGGTAGCAAGGATAAACAGGCCGGAGTGGTTGTAGTGGGTATAACCCAGGCCCCAATAAATAAAATAGCCGACCATGCTCACAAGCATAGCGGCAAAAACCGTATTAATCAGCTTCAAGTTCGCACTCGACTGAGTTTGAGCCATGGAAAGTTTCCTTTTGGAAAACATGTTGAGTCACGTTATTTTAACCTCTTTGTAATCTTTCTTGCACCAACTATTTACATTAAATGCCGAAATTCCCGTAAAAACGTCAAAAGGCGTTAAAATGTCGCTTTACCTTCTCTTTCTGTAACCGAAATGCAACCCCAATACTATATCGGCATCATGTCCGGAACCAGCATGGACGGTGCCGATGCCGTACTGATTCAAATGCAGGGCAAGCAATGGCAACGAGCCGTTGCCCACAGCTTTCTACCCTATTCAGACGGCCTGCGCCAAGAATTGTTGGCACTACAAGACATAGGCGAAAATGAATTGCACAGAAGCAATATCCTGGCGCAAACACTCAGCCGCCTATACACCCAAACCGTCCAACAACTATTGGCAGAACAAAACCTGTCGGCCAAAGACATTGCCGCAATCGGCTGCCACGGACAAACCATCCGCCATGCGCCTGAATACGGTTACAGCATTCAACTGGTTAACCTCTCCCTGTTAGCTGAACTGACCGGCATTTTCACTGTCGGCGACTTTCGCAGCCGCGACCTTGCCTGCAACGGTCAAGGTGCACCCCTCGTCCCAGCCTTTCACGAAGCGCTGTTTCGAGATGCGAATGAAACCCGAGCCGTACTCAACATTGGAGGCATTTCCAATATCAGCATCCTCCCGCCCGACAGCCCTTCTTTCGGCTTCGATACCGGCCCCGGCAATATGCTGATGGATGCATGGATGCAACATATCTGGCAGCAGCCTTACGACAAAAACGGGGAAAAAGCCGCACAAGGCAAAATCCTCCCCGACCTGCTCGCTTCCCTGCTCGACCATCCTTATTTCAGCCGCCCTTATCCCAAAAGTACAGGCCGAGAGTTGTTTTCCCTAAGCTGGCTTCAAGGCCGTCTGAAAGGTAATGAAAAGCCGGAAGATGTGATACGCACATTGGTCTTTTATACCGCACAAACCATTTTTGACGCGACCAAACAAGCTGCTCCGGCGATTCATAATCTTTACATCTGCGGTGGCGGCATCCGCAATCCGGTTTTGATGCAAGACTTGGAAACCCTGTTTTCTCCCGACACCAAATTGCACAGCACAGCCAAGCTCCATCTTGACCCGCAATGGGTCGAAGCTGCCGCTTTTGCCTGGCTTGCAGCCTGTTGGTGCAATCAAGTTCCGAGCAATCCCTACCATGCAACCGGCGCACATTCACACCGAATTTTAGGCTCGGGACATTACGGTAACTAAAGTCGGATAAATAAAAAGGCCGTCTGGACATTTTCAGACGGCCTTTACTATATTAGCTTTTACTTATTCTTCTTCCGGCAAACGATTGATTTTTACACGGGCAATCCGTTGTCCGTCCTTCTCAACCACTTCAAAACGCCAGCCATGGTAATCGATGAAGTCGCCCACATCAGGAATACTTTGCAATTCTTCCATAATCAAGCCGGCAACGGTATGAAAATCGGCGTCTTCCTCTTGAGCAGGCAGATTTAACTGAGAAGCCAATTCCACATACTCCAATGCACCATCCACAGACAGCGTTTCATCCTGACTGGCCGGAGCAGCTTCTTCTTCCTCACGCTCAAACTCTTCGGGGAATTCACCGGCAATGGTTTCCAACAAATCTTTCATGGTCACCATACCCAGCACCGCGCCAAACTCGTCCACCACCAACGCATAATCCGCGCTGCTTTGACGGAACAATTCAATCGCATTCAACGCCGTCGTACTGTCCGGCAAAATTAATGGCTGGCGCAAGGCCGTCTGAATATTGATTTCTCCGGATTCAAGCAGCTGGTTCAGCAAATCTTTTTTACTGATATAGCCCAAAGGCTCATCTACACCTGCTTTACCGACAACCAACAAACGGCTATACGGTGTATTTTTCAATTGCGCATTTTGTTCTTCCCGACTTTGGGAAATATCCAATTTCTCGATTTCCCGACGCGGAATCATCACGCCCATAATCGGACGCTCCGCCAAAGTCAGCACGCTGCGAATCATGGATTTTTCGTTTTCTTCAAAATGCTCGTCATCGCCGCCATTATCGCCTGCTTTTGCCAAAATGCTTTCGCGGATACCCATCATACCCAACACATTTTCAGCGGTGCGCTTACGCCAAGAAGTGCTGATGTAGTCATTTTTGCGGGCATTCTTTTGCGAAACCTGATTAAACAGTTCGATCAAAATCGAGAAGCCGATCGCCGCATACAAATAGCCTTTCGGAATATGGAAATGGAAGGCTTCCGCAATCAGGCTGAAACCAATCATCAACAAGAAACCCAAACACAACATCACAACGGTCGGATGCTTGTCCACAAAGGCAGTCAACAGTTTACTGGCGGAAATCATCACCGTCATCGCCACAACAACCGCACCCATTGCCACCACAATATGATCCACCATCGCCACTGCTGTAATAACAGAATCGATAGAGAAAACCGCATCCAAAATCAAAATTTGCGCCACAACACCCCAAAAAGAAGAATGCTTCTTCTGTCCTTCAGCAACCGCAAATTGATTGTGGCCTTCAAGGCGTTCGTGCAGCTCGGTAGTCGCTTTATAAAGCAGGAAAATACCACCGGCAAACATAATCATGTCTTTGCCGGAAATCTCCAGACCACCCAGCTCAAACAAAGGGCGTGTCAGTGTCATGATGTGTGCCATGAAGCCCAGCATAAAAATCCGAATAACGACAGCCAAACCCAAGCCCGTTATCCGCGCCCTATCCCGTTGCAACGGTTTGACCTTGTTTGCCAAAATTGCTACGAAAACAAGGTTATCAATACCTAAAACAACTTCCAAAACCAGAAGCGTGGCAAAGCCTATCCAAGTATGCGGCTCGGCCAACCAACTGAAATCCATAATGATTGCGTTCCTTTAAAATACAAAAAGGCAGCCGTTCCGCTTAAAACGGACAGACTGCCAAATTTCGGGCATAGATAAAGGGAAGAAGCGGTATAACAACTACTCTGCTCTGCGTCTTTCATGAAAAATTTATGCCCCGGCCAAAAATAATGGCAAACAGTTTATCAGTTTGGCGAAAGAAAGGCAAAGTCTGACAGCATATTTTCTTTTAAAAACAGCCTACCGCTGCCAATCAATCACTTTCTCCAGCTTTAACAAAAGGAATCGGTCGATGTATTTGTTGATCATAGTTTGTTCGGTTTGCTGAAAGAAGATTCTTATAAGGAATTCCCTAAATGCCTGGGTAAAAACTTAGTTTTTTTACTAAGGTCTCAAGCCGTCTGAAAATTGGGATTTTTTCAGACGGCACGGTTTATATAGACAATAATTTTCTTAGAAAATATAACGATTATATTCTTTCAGAAATTACGGATATACTTAATCTCCATACAGTTAAAGTAATTAATCTGCCATCTAAATAAGAATATTCTAATTGAAGAGCATCATCTTCAAAGCAAATATTTCCAGCTGTAAATGTATTGCCATCTAGCCTACCTGTTATCTTATATTGTGTACTATCACCTATTCTTTCAAAAGGAATAATAACAGATTCATCTGTATTAACCTCTTCCAATATAAACTCATCAATAATGAAATAGTCAAGTTCCACATTGTAAACTTTATTCACTTCAATAGCCATTGGACAACAATTAAGGAAACAATATAGATCGTTATTTTCTATAGAAAAATATGCAAATTCCTCAATTGTTTCATCCATTTTTTTAGCTTTGCTGAGTAAATCATTTTTAACCTTTCATAAATTATTTTACTTCATAAATTGTTTTATCTTTTGGATTGCTACGATTTATAGCTTTCCAAAACTCTTTTCCACTTTTCACATGGATGGTTGTGATGGCACTTTAATAATTTGTTCCTATAAAGGCTGATGAATTAAGTGTAATCATTTAATCAATTATCATCAAAATATCTTAAAATATTAACCAATAGATAAAATAAAAACCACCATACAAGATGGTGGTTTTCAAATCTGGCTCCCCGACCTGGGCTCGAACCAGGGACCTGCGGATTAACAGTCCGTCGCTCTACCGACTGAGCTATCGGGGAATTAAAGATGAAATTATATAGAAAATATCAGAAACCTGTCAAGCAACAATCTATATAAAAACAAAAATATTTTTATATCTTTTTAATTTATAAAACTTTTATAAGATTTCAGCAATTTGTTTGGCCGCACGTTTCGCATCCAACAAAATCAAGCCCAATTTACCGCTTTCTTTTGCCATCAATGCCAACACTGCATTTTCACCTGCTTGACTCAACAGAATATAGCCATTTTTACCTTTAACCATTACCTGATCCAACTCACCGCAAGCCAACTCATGTACGGAACGATTGCCCAATGCCAGAAGCGTTGCCGACATCGCACCTACACGATCTGCATTCAAGTGGGAAGGCAGCATGGTTGCGATCGGCAGGCCGTCCGTAGAAATAACTGCAGAAGCAGTGATATCAGCAGAGGTATTGTTCAAATCGCTTAATACAGAGATTAATAGTTGTTGCATAGTCGCTCCATTCTAAAATAAATATCGGTCAGGCAAAAATCAACGGCTGCCGTATCGGTGGTACAGCACTTTAACCAAAGTAACAAAAGCCTCTTTATTTAAGTCAGGCATTCCGCCAATTACCAAAATCAGCTTGGTCATGCCAATATACAGCGGGAAAAAGGTCAATTCACTTTGGCCTGAAGGATCACAAATACCCCATGCGCTATTATTGATATGCAGGTTATTGCGAATCAAAAGACGGTGATTGTCTTCCATTTTGGCCACTTCGCTCGCCAAAAGACCCAACTCTTCCGCAGCCTCGTGATGGAAATTGGCATTGGCAAAATACAAACCGTTTTCATCAGCCAATAAAGCTTTGCCAGAATTGGACAACTGTTCCAATAATGTAGGCAATTGCTCGTCAGTCAAATGGATATCGTCTGTGCTGATTTCTTCATCACCATACAAAAATTCTAAGCGTTGGAGGCGGTATAGCAGGTTCAAAGCGGTATTGATGTCGCTGGTATCCGCCCACGCCAAGATTTTTTCGCTGCTGATGGTTTCAGACGGCTCTGCACGCAACAGACCATACAATAAAGTTCTGCTGGCACTGGGCGTATCACTTGAAACAGCATAATACGCACCCGCCGGTGTAATCTTAGGATATAAATTTGCTTGTAAAGAGAGTGTCGCTTCCATCTTATACCTCTAATCCGGGGTCAATTGAGAACAACATGGCAGTAACCAATTGTTTTACATCGTCTTCTCGACGCGCATCAATCTCAAAAACCGGTACATTAAAATTATTCTGTGCTAAATATTTTTGATAAACATCCACGCTTGGTAAAGATCGGATATCCATCTTCGTTACCCCTACAACCAGAGGTGCTTTTTTCAGCAACTCCCGGAATGCATCCAAGAAGAATTGCAAGTCTTTCAATGGATTGCTTCTTGTATTATCCAAAAGAAGCACTAAGCCCATACTGCCTTGGCTCAGAATTTCCCACATGAAATTAAAACGCTCCTGACCAGGCGTACCATAAAGGTGAACCTTAGTTTCCTCATCCAAATGAATGACACCGTAGTCCATTGCTACAGTTGTGTACCCCTTGCGGACAAGTGTCATATCAGATGCAGATGCATCGGTTTGAACCGGTGGTTCATCAGATAAAGCTGAAATTGCAGTGGTTTTACCTACGCCGACAGGACCGGTAAAGATAATTTTATTTTCTTTCATGACGTGTCCTTTACGATTTGCCCAGCAACTTACGCATCAGGCGTTGCAACAGGCCACGAGGTTGTTCTTTAGACGGACCGGCAATTTTTTGAGCCTCTTTGCTCATTGCTGTTTCAGGTACGTCTTTGCTATTCACATCAATCTGTTCGTTCAACGAAGGCGCATTGTGCGCATCAGTTGCAAACTCTGTATCTGTCGCCAAAAAGCCTGTCATATATGTTGCCGATAAATAATTCAAAATATCAGGCATCTCCAAAGGCATGACTTTATAGAGAACATTCAGATTAACAGATGTTTTCGTCAGAAATGCCGACAGACGCATAGATTCCGGAACATGTGCCAAACGGGTTAAATTTGGCCAACGCTTGAGTGTAAAGACAGTTTGCGGCGTCATCGGATAAATCAGACGGCCTGATGCAGTCCAAATAGCCATTTGCCACAAGCATGACATAATGGTGACTTTGGCTTTTTCTTTCCATTGAGGATTATCAGGAACAGCCTTACACACGACAGCCAAGTTATCGTTCTTACACAATTTCTCCAACTCATTGGCACTAACTGTCAACAGTACTCGCTGGATACTAGGAAACACGATTAATATCGGCTTACCTTCATGCAGGACGGCAAGATCTTGGTGTCCTTGACTGGCAAATTTCAGCGCACCCAACAAGCCTTTATTTGGATTAAATCGGCGAATGGTTGCTTTTCTTGTGCCATCGGAATTTGATTGTCTTTTATTCTCTTCGGCCGCTTGTTGCTCAGACGGCTCAAAAACATTGCCGCCTTGAGCCAGGCTGCGCAAAACAGGAAACAAGGTATCAAATTTGACCGGCTTAGCCAAATAAGGAGTCGTTACTGTCGGCAACTCGGAAGAAAACATCGCCACAGGCACTTCCGGATAAGTTTTCTTCGACTCTTTCCAAGCTTCTACACCTGCCGGAGTATCGGTATCAACCAATACCAAATCCGGTTTTTCATCAGAATCAGGGGAAACGATGACGTAATTCGTCGTATTGTGCATTTTAAATGCCATACGGAATACCGCCTGCTGTTGCTCACCCATCTCCTGTAACATAACCCGTATGGTTTTAATTTTTGGTAAATGATTATTCATCACTCGTACTTTCTACGATTATCTTATTTTTTTGAATATTGGTTCATTCGTTGCAAGAGACGGCTCATTGCCAAGACAACCTCTTCAGGCAGGCTGACAACACGTTCACGCAACAAGCGCAGAAATTGTTCCAAACGTCCCCAATCTTCAACGCGTTCGTACAAATCAAACAAGATAATGTACAACTGCGATTCTTGAGGATACTGCAAAACAGCCTGTTCCAAAGTACCGATGGCCAAATCCAACTGACCGTAGGCCAACAAAGATTCCACTTCTTTCAGAGCTTCATCAGCAGGTGAAGAGCTGGCACTGATAACTGAAGAGTCTTTTTGAACCAACTCACGATATTTGGCTTTCATCTGCAAAGAACTTGGCTGAATATAACCGCGCTTTAAGCCAATCTCTTTAATTTGCTGTTCAGACGGCCCTTTTTCCAAATCATCAAAAATTTCGTGATAACCAAGGCTATAACCCCAGCCAAGCATACGTTCTTTTACTTGACGGCCATATTGACCCAAAGAGTGGTAAAGCTTCCACAGATGCTTGGCAAACTGCCCTACTTCTTCATTCTGATAATCCAGACGCAAGGCATCGATAATGAGACCAGCAGGCTTCGCAGAAGTTTGGATTGCTTTATTGTATTGATGCAAAGCAGTCTCGTAGCTGATCTTATCTTTCAGGATTTTTGCACTACGTTCCGGTTTGGCAAAACCAATAACCGCACCCATCTCTTCAGGGCTAATTTCACCAAAATCTTTCTTGCCTAATACGATAGGCGCACGTTTACCCATACCTGGAACGACAATGCGTTCAATCGAGTCGTTCTCAAAGGCAATATGCTCGTCGGAAGCAACTTCCAAACCGCTTTGTTCGCCAATTTGACGGTCCACTTCCTGCATATTCCAACCAAGATGATGCTCGGCGAAAACACGCAGGCGCAGGTTAGTAGAATCCAAAGCCAGACCGGCTTTCAGGTATTCGGCTACGCTGTCTTCAGAAAGGGAAGTACTATGACGCTCAAGCGTATCCGCCAGCATGTCGATATTGCCAACTCGCAGATTCAAACCAATCAATTCATGAACCAGTTTTTCTGGAGCGCCGTCTTCCAAGGTATTGAGATAACCGGCCAAAGACTCCGCTGCTTTACTTTCATAGCCGAACTGTTTATAAACCTGATATTCGGTCAGCGGATCGACTTCTTGTGCGGAAACAGAAGCCGTTGCATCGTTTGAGCCGCTTCCGCCCCATTCCCAGTCTTGATTATCCGCATTGGAAACTGTCTGGTTGACTTTCTCAATCCAGTCGTTTCCATCCTCAGAGGAGGCTGTATGAGCAGCAGATGTACGGCCGCTTTTTGATGCATGTGCGCTTTGTTTGTCTGAATTGTTACTTTGTTTATGACGAACAAAAAACAACACCAGCAAAAAAAGCACCAGCAAAAAAATAGTTAAAAGTTGATAGTTCAAGAACACCTCCCGGTCTTGTGCTGCAAGCTGCATTTATTAACATCTGTTGCTTTACACGCAACTTCAACGTTATTAATTCCCCAAACGAATGATGATAACATGAATGCACTCATTTTTACATTAAAAACCCTACTCACATAAAGGACTTGATACCAATTTACAACTCAAACACACCAATGGATTCAACATGCGAGGTTTGTGCAAACATATTCATGATTCCCGCTGCCTTAAACTTATAACCCTTATCAACCAAGACACCGGCATCTCGTGCAAATGTTGATGGATTACACGAAACATACACTATCTTCTGAGGTAAAAATGGCTTATGTAGCGATTTGACAACAGCATAAGCCCCACTTCTCGGCGGATCCAGTAGCATCTTGTCAAATTTTCCCCATGACTCAACAGTTTTTTCATCGGTATCGAACAAGTCGGCAACAGAAAACGTCATATTCTCGGCACAACGATTCAGGCGGGCATTTTCCCTTGCCCTATCTACCAAATAATAAGCGCCTTCAATACCGACAACCGATGCGCCACTTTTCGCCAGCGGCAAACTAAAATTGCCCAAACCGCAAAACAGATCGGCAATCCGCTCCCCTTTTTGAGGGTTTAAAAGTCTGACCGCCCTTGCCACCATCACTTCGTTCAGCTGCGCATTAATCTGCGTAAAATCACCGGGTTTGTAAGGCATTTCTACATCAAATTGAGCAAAATTATAGTTCAGAGCAGGAGCATTCTCGGGATAAAACGGCAAGGACTCGGCATGATCCTGCAACCATATTTGCCATGCCTTTTCAGCACCCGACAATATATTATCAAACCAATTACGCAATTCGCTTAATATTTGTCCAAACGGTTGATTTATGAAACGAATGTTGAGCGCTGTCACATTTTTCCCGCAATAAAACTCAACAAATTTCACTTTTACACCGTCATCATGCAGCTTTTGCAGCAAATTGCGGACATCAGGCAATCTATCGGACACATGCTTAGGCAAAATATGGCAATGGCGGATATTGACGACATCATGGCTTTTTTTGGCCTGAAAACCGAGGTTCAGACGGCCTTGTTTATCCACCGAAACACTTAAACGCGCTCTATCGCGATAATACCAGGAGTAACCATATAAAGGAGGTAAAATTATTTCCGGCTTGACCTTACCTATCCGTTCCAACTGCTCTTCCAAAATCCGTTGCTTTAACGCAACTTGCGCTCCGAAAGAAACATGTTGAAGCGAACAGCCGCCACATGTATCAAAATAGCAACAAGCTGGCTCAATGCGTTCGGAAGAAGGTTTTAAAACCGTTTCGACCTGAGCTTCTGCAAACTGCTTTTTTTCTTTATGAATGGCAAACGTTACACGCTCTCCGGGCAGCGCACCGCCGATGAATACAGTCTTTCCATCGACTCTGGCAACACCCCTGCCCTCATAATCCAAAGAAAAAACTTCCGCCTCTTGATACCGTTCTTTCACACTCATACCGTTTCCGTCAGACAGCCGCTTACCGGCCGTCTGACTGTCTTCCAATACCGAAAGCGCATATTTTCTCACAAAAACACAGAGTTTCAGGTATCATGCGCCAAAAACTTTCATTTCAATCCCTACAAAAAAAAGACGACATGAAAAAATTATTCCTTGGCCTGACAGCCGCCCTTCTGACCTCGGCCGCTGCTGCAAACACACTTATTCCAGACGTCTCCCCCGCCTCTTCCGGACAACACGTCGTTATCAATATTACGCAACAGCGTTTGTTCCTCTACGACAACGGTAAACTGAGCAAAATTTATCCTGTTGCCGTCGGCAAAGCCATGACCCAAACCAATCTGGGCGAACATAAAATCGGTGCAAAAGCCTACAACCCGGTTTGGCACATCCCTAAATCTATCCAAAAAGAACGCAATGACGGCGTTAAAAGCGTACCGGCCGGCCCAAATAACCCGCTGGGCCCGGTATTTGTCCGCCTTGGCGACCCTAAATTAAGCCTTGGCATTCACGGCACCAATGCCCCTGCCAGCGTACCCGGCGTCCGCAGCCATGGTTGCGTGCGCATGAAATCGCCTGATGCATTAGAATTCGCCAAAACCATCGCAACAGGTTCTCCTGCCTCCGTTATCTACCAAATGGCGAGCCTGAACGAAGATGCCAACCAAAACTTGTGGCTGGCTGCCTATCGTGACCCATACGACAAGAAAAACCTTGATACGGCTGCCCTGAAAAAAAGCATTGCCGCTTGGGCAAAAGCGCACGGTAAAACCATTCCAGCCGCGCGTGTGGATGCAATCCTGAAAGGACGCACCGGAGCGGCAAACTGTCTGACCTGCGCCAAAGGCGTGAAACTCAAATCGCCTTTGAAATCTTTGGCATGGACCAGCGGCACGGATGCTTACAGCAAACCTAAAGTCATGCCGAAACAGGCTCCTGCTAAAGATGTGGTATTGCCTCAAGGTACTGAAATCGAAGTCGATGCTACCGACGATGCAAACAAGGCAGCATCCGAACCGAAACAAAGCGTTCGTCCGACTCCGGTGAAACCGGCAAAACCTGCTGCCAAACCGGCAACCACTCCGGCCGACGCTCCTGCTTCTGCAACTAAAGCCGCTTCCGAACCGGCTACTGCCCCAGCCTCTGCTCCTGTGAAAGATGCTCCGGCAAGCAGCGAGCCGGCAGATTTGCTGTTCTAAGCAGAACAAAATACATAGCCAAAGGCCGTCTGAAATGAATTTTTCAGACGGCCTTTTCGTACAACTGGCTATTGGAAATATATGCCCCTCTTGATTCAGACGGCCTTTTTACTTTTCAAATACTCCGACAAACCACGCTCGCGCAAAATACAGCTCGGACATTCATGACAACCACCGACCACGCCGTTATAACAGGTATGCGTATGCTCGCGAATATAATCCAACACACCCATTTCATCCGCCAATGCCCAAGTTTGCGCTTTGGTTAAATACATCAAGGGCGTGTGGATTTGAAAAGCGTAATCCATGGCCAGATTCAATGTGACATTCATCGACTTGACGAACACATCGCGACAGTCGGGATAACCCGAAAAATCGGTTTCGCACACGCCGGCAATGATATGGCGTATTCCCTGCCCTTTGGCGTAAATGGCGGCATACAGCAAAAACAAAGCATTGCGTCCATCTACAAATGTATTGGGCAGGCCGTCTGAAGCTGTTTCAATAGATACCGTATCATCCATCAAGGCGTTATGCGTAATCTGTTGCATCAGGCTCAAATCGAGTACCGTCTGCTTCACGCCCAAATCTTGGGCAATCCAACGCGCGCGCTCCAATTCGATGGCGTGGCGTTGCCCATATTGAAAAGTGATGGCCTGCACATTTTCACGGCCATAGGTTTGAATTGCCTGAATCAGGCAGGTCGTTGAATCCTGCCCGCCCGAAAAAATAACGAGGGCTTGCTGTTTTTCCATTGTAAATTCCTAGTTTTGTTAACGCGGGAGGTTTGCGAACCGCGTGATTCGAAGATTGACGGATTATAACGGATTTCGTCTATAATCACGGCACTTCGTTTTCTTTTATTCTGCATAATGATGAGTATCTACGCCCTGAAACCAAAATTCCAAAACCTGTTGCGCCCCATCGTTAAGAGACTGTATCAAAAAGGCATTACTGCCAATCAGGTAACCCTGTTTGCCTGCGCCGTTTCCATTTTGCTCGGTTTGCTTTTAGCATTGTTTGCAGGTGTATCCACATTATTCTGGCTTTTGCCGATCTGGTTGTTTGTCCGCATGGCACTGAATGCGATGGACGGTATGCTGGCACGGGAGTTCGGTCAACAATCGGCATTGGGTGGCTATTTGAATGAAATCACCGATATTGTCGCCGATGCTGCTTTGTATCTGCCTTTTGCCTTCATCGCGCCCTTCGGCGGCGTACAAATTGCCCTGTTTATTTGGCTGGCGGCAATGACTGAGTTTTGCGGCGTTTTGGGACAAGTTCATGGCAACAGCCGGCGTTATGACGGGCCATTCGGCAAAAGCGACCGTGCATTCTTTATCGGTGCATTGGCAGTATGGTATGCAATCGCCGGCAGCTTCCATCCGACTTTCTATATCCTTATGTGGCTGGCCTGCGCGGCATTGGTTTATACCTGCTACAAACGTGTCATCAATGGCTTGAAGGCCGTCTGAAACCATAAACTATCGGTTTCAGACGGCCTTTTATCCGTCAGCGAAGATCACTTACTGTTTACCCAGTTGACTGTAATCTACCAACATATACTTGGCAGTAATTTTCTGCGAAGCATTACCTTCGTCACCCATTAGAATCATTTGAGGCTTGCCGTTAACGGTAATCGAATCAACAGCTTCAACGTTGGTGATGTGTTGCAGATTAGGCAGAGAGATTTTTTGCTGTTCATCGGTCGGGTTACCGCTCCAAGTCCACAGTTGTGAAAATTTCTGTCCATTCTCATCCTTCACTTCATTGGCAATCACGTAGGTTTTCAACACAGGATCATAGTTGAGGGAACGGATACCGCCGCCATCAATATCAATCACCGCCACTTCATCAAATTCAGGTTTGGCATTGCGCTCAAACACATCTTTCGGATTGCTGATAAATGCGACCAAAGCCATATTGTTGAACTCAGGATCACGGAAGCCCAAAACAAGACGTTTTTTCACCGGATCAAACGCCATGCCCTCAATATTGATTTCTTCAAAAGAAACTTCTGCCTTGGTTCGCTCACGAATCAAATCATGCAGCTTGTGATCGGTTTCCAAAACCTGCGTCAAATTGTCGTAACTGGTCAGCCCCAACACATTGCCGTCTTGGATTTTAAAGCGCATCAGATGTTCGCGGTCGGGTGAGCGGTTGCCTTTACGGGTGCGCGAATGTGAAGTCAGCGCGTAGATAAAGCCTTCATCATCGCGCGCCAAAGCCTCCAAGTCGCTGAGACGGCGTTTGAAACCGGTAATCACGCGCGTATCCAATGCCTCGTCTTCCACAAACCTGCCCGTTTTATCAATGCTGATGATACTGAATGCATGGTTGGGTTCGTCTTCCGCAATCAGCAAATTACCGTCCGGAAGCTGTTGTACGGCGGAAGGCTCGTACACACCGTTAAACATATTGATTCCCAGCGAACGCAGCTCTGCCGCATTGTTGGCCGGCGGTATCAGCAATGACGGCAATGTTTTCACGCCGATAAACGCCACCAGTGAAGCCAGCAAGCCCCAGCGGAATACCGCGTAAGACAAATTGATGTATTTGAACTGTTTGTCCGCCAACAAACCAAGCCAATAAAGATGGTCGCTCATCTTTTCATAGATTTGTTTACGGTCGCCCATAATCTCCTGCATCATTTCCCAATATTGATCTTTTTGCAGTTTCACACGGTCTTCATAAATCAAAATATTGGGTTGGCTGCCGCCAAAAAAGCGCGTTTCGGTACTACTGAGGCGGGTTTTCAAGTCCCGCAGCTTAGAACGGCCGCGGATAAAATCCTTAAACCATGTCCGCGCCGCCTGCATTTTGCCGATACGTTCCGGCGAAGCAGAAAGCAACGCAAACACGATAGATGCGGCGGCAGTAATCATAAACGTACTGGCCGGAATCAAAAATTCGGGCGACGATGAAAAAATAAACGCGCCCGAAATCATCAGAGCAGACACGATAAAACCATTCAGCGAAATCATAATATTCGCTTTGGTTGCCGCCAGCGCCAACAATTCCATCTCCGAGCGTACGGCGTTGCGGAACATGGTTTCCACGCCCTTATTCGTACCCAACAAATCAGGCGCATTCAAATCTTCGGCTTTATTTTTTTTCTTTTTTGCCTTGTCTTTTTTGCGTTTGGCTTTCTTTTCACTTTTTTCAGACGGCATCTCAGGATGTTCAACTGCTTCCTGACCTTCTACCTCCTCCTGAACTTCTACCGTTTCAGCCGCAACCTCAACTTCGTTTTCAACAGTATTGTTTCGATTGCGATCCCAAAAATCAACGTCCTGTTGGGAATCGGCAGATACGCCGTCGTTTAAAGATTTGTCTTGGTCGCCCATCTGCTTCGGCCGACCATTTTCCTTCCAATCATTCAAATCCATATCATGACTCCCAACATCAAACACTTTGAATTAAATGGAAAATAAAAAGCATATTTAGTTCATTTATTTTAGGTAATTTACATGTAGCTTACATTCTTTAAATACCTAAATAGCAAACTGCCGCAGAACCCCAAAGTCCTGCGACAACCCGCTTTGCATCAAAATATTAATAGTCGATGCGTTCTTTAATAATTTTCAAATCAGGATAAGACAAAACAATGTCGTACTCACGACCATCTTTAAAAGCCTCGATATCCAACACAGGCTGACCTCGACGGCTATCGGCTTCAACATCGTGAACTTGATAGCCGCGTTGTTCCAAAATTTTTACGGCTTTAGCACGATTTTGCTCGAAGTTTTTGTCGCTGTAGATTTTGTGTTCGATATAATCACTGGCACCGGCAGTAGCGGCAGACAAAGCAACGATGGCGGTCAATAAAAATTTTTTCATGTTTGATTTCCTTTTTAAATGTGTATTCGGGTTTCGATGGATGTATTAAAACATGACAAAATTAGCAGTTAATTAGTGCTTGGTTAAACGCAGTAAAGGCCGTCTGAAAACTATTCAGACGGCCTAAGCGATTCCCCTTCAGAAGAAATAAGAGAAAAAATTTGGCAACAATATGATAACGATAAGTCCCGTCTGACTGTGTTTCGTAAATTAATTGCAAAACAAAGAGTTTATGATGATATGTCGGTAGTAGTTTGTAAGGTTATCCACCCCCTATCTAACCCTTTTCACAATCACTGTCATCAGTTTTAAGTGAAATTTGAAACCATCTTTTACCATTTCTCTCCATCATTGCATTCGTCCGTCTATCGGATAGTCATTGCATTTATTCGATATGTCATGATACTGTTCAAAAAATATGACTATTAGGAGTTTCTCATGTCCGAACAGCAAAAATTCTTTTCTACCCAAGACGGTACTTCGCTTTTCTACCGCTATCGCCCTGCTGCTGATGGTTCTTCCGACAAAGCCATTGTGCTGTTCCATCGCGGGCATGAGCACTCCGGCCGGATGATGTTTGTGGCAGATGAGCTAGGTTTTGATGATTTTGCCTATTTTGCTTGGGACGCGCGCGGTCATGGTTACAGCCCTGGTGAACGCGGCGATAGTCCGAGTATCGGTACTTCGGTTGCTGATGTAGATGATTTTATCCGACACATTCAAAGCGAATACGGCATCAAACCTGAAAACATCTGCGTGATTGCACAAAGTGTTGGTGCGGTATTGGTTTCTACTTGGTTGCACGATTACGCGCCGAAAATCCGTTGCGCCGTATTGGCTTCGCCTGCGTTCAAAGTCAAACTCTATGTTCCGTTTGCCCGTACCGGTTTGAAAATTATGCAAAAATGGCGTGGCAATTTCTTTGTCAACAGCTACGTCAAAGCCCACTATCTGACCCACAATGTCGAACGTCAAAAAAGCTACGACAATGATCCGCTGATTGCCCGCGCTATTTCTGTGCGCATCCTGCTGGGTTTATATGAGGCGGCCGAGCGCGTCGTTGCCGATGCACAAGCGATTACTACGCCTATACAACTGTTGATTTCAGGCAGCGATTGGGTTGTTCATCACAAACCGCAACACGATTTCTACAACCGCTTAGGCAGCCATATTAAAGAGCGCCATATCCTGCCCGGTTTCTACCACGATACGTTAGGCGAGCAAGACCGTGAAATCGCATTTGTCGAAATGCGCCGTTTTATCCGCGAGCGTTTCAATCAGCCTTTGCAACAAGTCGATCTGACTCAAGCGCACTTGTTTGGAGACAACCGTCGCGAAGCCGACGAACTGGCTACGCCTTTGCCTGTTTGTACGCCTCGCGGCGCATTTTGGGCAACATATCGCGCCTCGCTCAAACTGGGTTCACGCTGGAGTGAAGGCTTGAGAATCGGTCAAGAAACAGGTTTTGATTCGGGTAGCACGCTGGATTATGTCTACCGCAATCAACCGCAAGGCAGCAACGCTTTCGGTGTATGGGTGGACAAATACTATCTCAACGCCATCGGCTGGCGCGGCATTCGCCAACGCAAAGTCAATATCGGCAAAGCCATTCAGACGGCCTCAGCTAAATTGCGTGAAGCAGGCAAACCTGTACACGTTTTGGATATCGCGTCCGGTCATGGCCGCTATGTATTGGATGCCCTGACTGCCGACACATTGCCTGATTCCGTACGCTTGCGCGATTACAGCCCGATTAATGTCGAAGCCGGCCGCAAACTGATTGCAGAACGCGGCTTGCAAAACACGGTAACCTTCAATGAAGTCAATGCTTACGACCGCGCCAATTATCATGATTTACAGCCGCGCCCTACCCTAGGCATCGTCTCCGGCTTGCACGAATTGTTTGCCGACAACGATTTGATTTTAAACTCGCTCTACGGCTTTGGAGAAGCCATTGAAACCGGCGGCTACCTGATTTACACCGGCCAGCCGTGGCATCCGCAACTGGAAATGATTGCCCGCGCCCTGACCAGCCACAAAGCAGGCAGCCCAAACTGGGTAATGCGCCGCCGCAGTCAGCAGGAAATGGATCAGTTGGTTGAAAAAGCCGGTTTTGAAAAAATCCATCAATGGATAGACGAAGACGGTATTTTCACCGTGAGCTTGGCAGTGAAGAAATAAAAATAAAGGCCGTCTGAACAATTTTTTAACTTTCAGACGGCCTTATTTAAACCATGTACCTATCCATGAAACCTACCCTCAAAACCTCCCTACTCAAGCTGATTTCAGTCGGTATCCTGTTCTACACCAGCTACGGCCTCTCCAACCATTACGCGGCATCGCTGGACTATGTACCTGAAATCGCTTTTGCATGGGAGAGCAATATTCCGTTTTGGGCATGGACGATTGTGCCTTATTGGTCGCTGAACCTGATGTATGCCGCGGCATTTTTTCTTTGCCGTGATACACATGAACAAAACCGATATGTAGCGCACCTTGTAGCCGCCCAACTGATTGCGACTGCTTGCTTTGTGCTGTTTCCGCTGCGTTTCGGGTGGCCTAAACCGCCTGCCGATGGACTGTCAGGCTGGCTGTTTGATTCATTGGCTGCATTTGATTTGCCGTACAACCAAGCGCCATCTTTGCATATTGCGTTGGCAATTATCGTGGGTGCATTTTATTGGACGCGCTTTCCCAAAATCCGCCTGCCTCTTTTCTTATGGCAAAGCCTGATTGCCCTGTCGGTACTGACAACTTATCAACATCATTTTATTGACGTGCCGACAGGAGCATTGCTTGGCTGGCTGGTGTTGTGGGCTTTCCCGCGTCAGATGACTTCGCCGTTAAGACTGGGCTTGAGTGATGTACGCTCAAGAAGGATTGCGTTGCTGTATTTACTTGGCGCGTGTTTGACGGCTTTGCCTGCGCTGCTGGGTGGTGTGTGGCTGTGGTTGATATGGATTAGCGTGTCTTTACTGATGGTATCCTTTGCCTATTTGACTGGAAATGCAAACATATTCCAAAAACAGGCTAACGGTAAATTATCGGTGGCAGCGACGGTTTTACTATTGCCTTATCTGGTGAGCGTACGGCTAAACATGGCGTATTGGTTACGCGGTAAAGCGAAAACGGCACCAGTCCGCAATGATGTATTAATTGGCAGCGTTTTAGGGATTTCAAACCATTTGCCTGTCGTATTGGATGTATGCGCCGAATATCCCTGCCGTAGCTATCAGGGAGCATATCGCGCTCTGCCTTTACTGGATATGGTAACGCCGTCTGAAAACGATTTGGTTCAGACGGCCTTGATATTGGAAACCTTGCGCCAAAAACACGGCAAAGCGCTGGTATGTTGCGCTTTGGGTTATGGAAGAAGTGCCGCAGTGGTGCTGACGTGGCTGCTGGTCTATGGTGGCTGCAAAAACTTGGCGCAAGCGAAGGCCGAACTCAAACAGGCTCGGCCGCAAATGGTATTATCGCCGGCCACCGCCCAAGCAGTTGAAGCTGCGGCCAACCGTTTAAAACAAGGATAATGATGGACAACGCAACCGACAGCCGTATTACTGCCCACCTGCTCTCTACCGCACATTATGTTGCCGCCTGCAATGCCTTGCTGCTCGCCTTGTCGGCAAAATATGGCGGCGCATGGTTTGCGGTGCAACTTGTCTTGGCAGCAGTTTTGCTGTACTGCCATATCCGCATTCACTTCGACCGTCGCGTGTTCCAAGACTTTGCCGACAACCGCTACTCTCCTGAAGACTTCGACCACACCTTACAGCAAAACGGTTTACGCCAAATTTCAGGCAGCCGTACGTTGACCCAACGGATAAACGGCGCACTTTCCTTATGGCGCAAAAGCTTATACCTGACCGCCGCACAATTTTTAATTTTGCTTATCCAAAGCATTTGATTATTTTGGCTAATTTACCCAAACCAGATCTAGAGCGGTATCTCACTCCCAAAGGCAGAAACAATGAAAAACTTCCTCAAAAAACAACTTGCCTGGCTAACTGACCAAGCCTTATGTCTGTCGGTCTCTTTTCTTACGGGCGTACGCCCCAAAAGTCCGCGCGAGCTGACATTCAATCAGCACCAAAAAGTCTATTACGCCAATCACGGCAGCCATGGCGATTTTGTATTGGTGTGGATTTCCCTGCCCCGCCGCTGGCGCTTGTCCACGCGCCCAGTCGCCGGTTCGGATTACTGGCTGACAAGCAAACTCAAACGCTTCATCATTCAAAACGTTTTCAATGCCTTGCTGATTCCGCGCCATAGTGATAATCCGCAAGCAATTACCGAACAGATGAAAGACGCGCTGAACGCAGGCGACTCTTTGATTATTTTCCCTGAAGGCACGCGTAATACTGACGACAACACCATCCTGCTGCCGTTCAAGTCCGGCATTTATCATCTGGCGAAAAGTAAACCCAATACCGAATTTGTGCCGATTTGGATAGACAACATCAGCCGCGTACTGCCCAAAGGCAAAATCCTGCCTATCCCGCTTTTGTGTGAAGTCCATATCGGACAGCCGCTTACTTTGCAGGAAAACGAAGACAAAGACAGCTTTTTGACACGCAGCCGTGAGGCGCTACTGGCACTCAGGCCGTCTGAAAACGACCGCAGCGAGCTTTGCCAAAATGAATCTGAAGTTCAGCAAAACAAAGGAGAACAAGCATGAGCCTTTCTACGACTTCCCAACAAATCATTGTCGAACAAGCCGCCGCTCATCTGACTCCGCAAGCCAGCTATATTTTTGTCGGCGTATTTGCCGTATTGTGTTTTGCCAGCATCATCGGACAATGGCTCAAGCGCAAAAACGGCGCAGATAATGCCACCATTGCCAACCTCAACGCCCGTATTTACGCATGGTGGCTGATGACGTTGGTGTTGCTGGGTGCATTTTGGTTCGGCAAAATCGGGACGGTTGTACTGTTTTTCCTGATTTCATTTGCCGCACTGCGCGAATTTATGACCCTCGTCTATCGACGCCGCAGCGACTATTACAGCATGGTGGTCTGCTTTTACCTGCTTCTGCCGGTGCAATACTATTTCGTCTATGACGGCTGGTACGGCATGTTCAGCATTTTTATTCCGGTTTACGGCTTTTTGATACTGCCGATTATTGCCAGCCTCAGCGGCCAAACGGCACACTTTTTGGAACGCGCCGCCAAAACACAATGGATGGCGATGATTTGCATCTTCTGTCTGTCTCATGTTCCGGCGCTGATGTTTCTGGACTTGGATGGCTTCGATAACGGCAACAATATCCTGTTGCTGATCTTCCTGATTGGCGTGGTGCAAGTATCGGATGTGTTGCAATACGTTTGGGGCAAACTGATTGGCGGTGCAAAAATCATGCCTTCGCTTTCTCCGTCAAAAACTATTTCCGGCACTGTCGGCGGTATTTTATCGGCCACTGCCATTGCCGCGCTGATGGCGCCGATTACGCCGTTCTCTCACGGCCAAGCAGCCATTATCGGCTTTATCGTCTGCCTGATGGGCTTCTTTGGCGGCCTGGTTATGTCTGCCATCAAACGCGATTACGGTGTCAAAGACTGGGGCAATATGATACGCGGCCACGGCGGTATGCTTGACCGTGTGGATTCGATCTGTTTTGCCGCACCCGTGTTTTTCCACATCACCCGTTATTTCTGGAACGGCTAAACTTCAGGCCGTCTGAAAGCTGTTTTTCAGACGGCCTTTAATGATCGAAACTTCCAGTCCTACCAATTCGTTATACAATACGTAACCATTGTTATTACATACACACAACATGGATAAACCCTCTCCAATCTTTCCTATTTTTCTTGCTGCAATTATCTTCGCCCTTATTGTTTGGTCAGGCATTAATCCTCATGACCGCGCAGTCTGGTACGCCGAAATTATCCCCGTAGCATCCGTATTCTTCCTTCTGGTTGCCACCTACCGCATTTTCCGCTTCAGCAACCTGGCCTACTTATTCATGAGTTTTTGGCTGATTATGCATTCCATCGGTGCATACTACACTTTTGCAGATGTACCGTTTGAATCCATCAACCGCTTTTTTGAACCGATTTTGGGCGAAAACCGCAATCATTACGACCGTATTGCCCATTACATCATCGGCTTCTACGCCTATCCAATGGCTGAATGGCTGCTGCGCCGGAAGCTGTGCAACCTGCCGTTGGCCTTATTTTTCTCCCTGTTCTTCATTATGAGCGTGGCTGCCGCCTATGAAATCATCGAATGGCAATATGCCGTCATCGACGGCGGAGAGGCCGGACTGGAATTCTTAGGTTCTCAAGGCGATATTTGGGACGCGCAAAAAGACATGCTTGCCGATACTTTGGGCGCGTTAACTTCTCTGTTTATTTTTGTGTTTACCCGACCCGATAAACGCTTGGGTTTCTCTTAAATCTACCCCTTTAAAGCGAAAGGCCGTCTGAAACCAGATTTTCAGACGGCCTTTTTCATTTTTCCATCGCAATTATTGTAAAAATTAATAAATGCGATAGTTAAAAACATAAGCCGATTTTGAAACAAAATCCGTCATCAAAATTTTTAAGCACATGAAATATATAAAAAACAACGTCTGTTAAGATTTTGTAAACAATATGCCTACGTCAATCTGATTTTTTCGATTTGATTTAAATCAGCATATCTTGTGTCATTAATCCATAAAATATTCGGAATTCTACAAAATATTGATTAACCCGATAGAGGTTATCATCAAGACGAGGAACACAAAATGCAGAAAATTCCAGAATTGGTCTGTCCCGCCGGCAACCTGCCTGCACTGAAAACCGCTGTGGACAATGGTGCGGACACGGTTTACATGGGTTTGAAAGATGCAACCAATGCACGAAACTTTCCGGGACTGAATTTCGATATGAAATCTGCGCGGGAAGGCGTAGCTTACGCCCATGCGCGCGGGCGCAATGTACTGATGGCCATCAATACATTCGCACAAGCCGGCCAAGTGGAGCGTTGGCACGCTGCTGTGGATACGGCGGCGGATTTGGGTGCCGATGCGATTATTGTTGCCGACCCCGCCATCATGGCGTATGCGGCAGACAAACATCCGAATTTACGCCTGCATATGTCAGTACAAGGTTCGGCCACCAATTACGAAGCCATCAATATGATGAAAGAGCTGTTCGGCATCCGTCGTGCCGTTTTGCCGCGCGTGCTGACCATCGATCAGGTCAAACATGTGATTGACAATACTGATGTGGAAATTGAAGTCTTTGGCTTCGGTAGTTTGTGTGTGATGGTGGAAGGCCGTTGCATCTTGTCGAGCTATGCAACAGGCGAATCGCCCAATATGCAAGGTGTCTGCTCTCCGGCAAAATCCGTCCGCTGGGAACAACTACCCGACCGCATGAACGTACGTCTAAACCAGGTATTGATAGACCAATACAAACCCAATGAACCGGCAGGTTATCCAACCTTGTGCAAAGGCCGCTTTGAAGTCAATGATGAGACCTACTATGCTTTGGAAGAACCGACCAGCCTGAATGTTTTGGAAATGTTGCCCGAACTCATCAAAATCGGTGTATCCGCCATCAAAATCGAGGGACGCCAACGCAGTCCGATGTATACGGCGCAAGTAACCAAATCCCTGCGCCAAGCACTGGATGCAGCCGCAGCCGACCCATCGCATTTCAAAGTCAATCCGTCCTGGAACAATGCCTTGAGCAAAGTTTCGGAAGGTCATCAGACAACTTTGGGCGCATACAACCGCCCATGGAAATAAGGGGAAAAAAATGAATTCATTGAAATTGTCGCTGGGCCCTATTTTATTTTTCTGGCAAAAAGAAGCCCTACTGGAATTTTACGTTTCCATGCTGGATACGCCGTTGGATACGGTCTATTTGGGCGAGGTAGTCTGCTCACGCCGTCAGAAAATGCGCTTTGCCGACTGGTTCGGACTGGCTGAAGACTTGGCGGAAAGCGGTAAGGAGATTATTCTTTCTTCACAAGTCCTGCTCGAAAGCGAATCCGATCTGAAACGCCTGCGCAAAATCACGGAGCAGGGAAAGTTTAAAGTTGAAGCCAACGACATGGGGGCGGTCAAATTGGCACGCGAACACGGCATTCCTTTTGTTGCCGGTGCAAGCCTGAATATCTACAACGAAACTACTTTGGACGTATTCCGAAAATTAGGGGCATTCCGCTGGATTGCACCGTCCGAGCTAAGCCGCGATAAGGTTGCCGAAATCATCAAGGCTTCAGACGGCATTGAAACTGAACTCTTCGCTTGGGGTAAAATGCCGCTTGCCTATTCATCACGTTGCTTTACCGCCCGCCATTACAATCTGAATAAAGACAGTTGCGAGTTCCGCTGCCTCGATCATGAGCACGGTATGGCCATGAATACGCGAGAAGGCCAGCCGTTTCTCACCATCAACGGCATCCAAACCATGTCTTACGGCTGCCAAAACCTACTGCCCCACCATGAAGACTTGAATAAAATCGGCGTGAATATGCTCAGACTGTCGCCACAAATGCACAGCATGGCTGAAATTATCCAAATTCACCGCGATGTATTGGACGGAAAAGCCACATGGGAAGATGTCCACCCTGAGTTGGAACGATTGACTACCGGAACACTGGTTGACGGCTATTGGCGCGGTCAGCCCGGTATTGAAACCGTGAAGGAGGCATATTATGGCGCTGCCTGAAATCATATTACCCAAATGGATGACAAAAATCGGTACCAAACTTCCCGGCAAACCTCCACGCTTTGTTTTGGTCTCCGTATTGAATACCATGCTGAGAAAAGGTTTACTGCCTGCCGATATGGAACTTTTTGCCGGAAGAAAATTCGAAATCGAAGTTTTGGATGCCGGTATCAAAGTGCGGTTTAGTGCCAATACGGAAAAATTCCTGGACGACAACTTCAGTGGCGTCCCCGATCTGAGGCTGGCGGCCAACGGTATAGACTTCATGCGCATGATGATGCGCGAGGAAGATCCCGATACCTTATTTTTCAACCGTAAATTGCAAATCGAAGGCGATACGGAACTGGGGCTAATTACCAAAAACTTACTCGACAGTGTTGAGTGGCCTTTCAGCGAATGGTTCCTGAAACGCAGCACGTCCACTTTGGATTGATTAATTTTGGTTGAACCAAGAACAAAGGCCGTCTGAATGTTTCAGACGGCCTTATATATTTCACCTCTTTGATATGTCTTCTCTTATTGGTTTTATCAAATATAAAAAAGCGTACCTTGTTAGGTACGCTTTTTTCAATCCGACTCAAAATTAGAATTTTGCACCGGACTCATTTGCCATAAAGTCTACAGCCGCTTTAACCTCATCGTCACTCAAGCTGCTGTTGCCGCCTTTGGCAGGCATTGAATTAAAACCTTCAAGCGCGTGTTTGTGCAAAGTATCTTTACCTTGCTTAATTCGAGGAGCCCAGTCGTCTTTTTTACCGACAACAGGTGCGCCCGGAATCATACCGCCATGACATGTTTTACAGTTGGCTTCAAAAACAGCTTTGCCGTCTACCTTAACCGGAGCTGCTTCTGCTTTTTCAGCAGGTTTGGCTTCAGCAGCCGGAGCAGCTTTAGCATCTGAAGCAGCTTTATCGGCAGCAGGAGCAGAAGCAGCCGCCGGAGCAGAAACATCGGCAGGTTGAGCTACCGGAGCAGGCTCGGCTTTTTTAGCAGGAGCTTTTTTACCGTCTTTGTTGGACAAACCCCAAACATAAGCGGTCATGATGTGCAGCTTGTCTTTGTCAAGGAAGTGACCCCAAGCAGGCATTTGGCTGCTGCGGCCGTTGGTAATGGTTTCGGTAATCGCTTTTTGAGTACCGCCCCACAACCATACATCGTCGGTCAGATTCGGGCCGAGGCCTTGGATACCTTGACCTTTGTCGCCGTGACAAGTGAAACAGTTGGCAGGTGGGCCGCTAAACAGGGCTTTACCGCGTTCTGCACGTTCTTCGTCGTATTGACCTTTAGGTTTAGAAAGAGACATAACATACTGTGTTACGTTTTTCACTCCTTCTTCACCCAAAGCAGGCCCCCATGCCGGCATAGAGGCAGTACGGCCTTTTTCAATGGTTTCCTGAATTTTTTCAGGTTCGCCACCCCACAACCAGTCGTCGTCGGTCAAATTCGGGAAGCCTTTGGAGCCTTTGGCATCTGAGCCGTGACATTGGATACAGTAGGTATTGAAAAGGTTTTGTGCAATAGCACGGGCTTCAGGGTCTTTAGCCACTTTCTCAATCGGCATATTGGAAAATTTAGCATACACTTTACCGTATTGCTGATTGGCTTTGGCAACTTCTTCTTCATATTGACCATGGCTGCTCCAGCCCCACAGGCCTTTGTAATCGCCAATACCTGGATACATAATCAGGTAGCCGACGCCAAACAGCCATGTGCAGACATAAAGCCAAAACCACCAACGTGGCAGAGGGTTGTTGTACTCCGAAATGCCGTCCCACTCATGACCTGTGGTTTTTACTTCTTCGCCTTTTTTAGGGCGTTTCACAACGTTTTGCGAAAGCAGAAGCCAAGCCAGGCCGATGAAGCTGAGCACGACGATAACGGCAATATATATACTCCAGAAACTACTGGTAAATTGGGATGTTGTGTTCATTATTTTGCTCCGTGATCACGGACTGACTGAGCTTGATCGTCCTTTTCAGACGGCCTTCGTTCGTCATTATCGAAAATACTGCTGGCAGCATCGTCATAGTTTTTCTTATTGCGTCTATTGAACACAATATAGAGGACTAAAATAAAGCTGATAAATACCCAAACAGTAAAGAGCGAGCGAGCCCAGTTAGCGTCCATGATGTTACCTTACGTTTTTCAATGCCAAGCCCAAGCCTTGCAGATAGGCGATAACAGCGTCCAGCTCTGATTTGTTAGCCAGCATTTCAGGTGCTTTGGCAATTTCTTCATCGCTGTAAGGTGTACCCACTTTACGCAGGGCTTTCATATGCGCCACAGTTGCCTCGGCATCGACTTTATTGCGTGCGAGCCATGGGAATGCAGGCATATTGGACTCCGGCACAACGTCGCGCGGGTTCAGCAGGTGGATGCGGTGCCATTCATCGGAATAACGGCCGCCGACACGAGCCAAATCCGGACCGGTACGTTTAGAACCCCATTGGAACGGATGGTCATAAACAGACTCACCGGCAACGGAATAATGACCGTAACGTTCAGTTTCTGCACGGAATGGACGAATCATTTGAGAGTGGCAGTTGTAGCAGCCTTCGCGCACATAAATATCGCGACCGGCCACTTGCAGAGCGTTATATGGTTTCACGCCGGGCGCAGGTTCGGTAACTGCCTTGGTGAAGAACAGCGGAACAGCCTCAATCAGAAGGCCGACGCTGACTACAAGCAGGGTGAATACAATCAGTACACCGACTTTTTCTTCAGCTAATTGTTGTAATTTCATTTTGGTAGCCTATCTTTCTTGTCATTAGTGGTGTTGAGTTTGAGAAACCGCAGGAATCTCAGCATCAACTGCTTTACCACTGATAGCAGTACGGTAAACGTTATATGCCATGATGCACATACCGCTCAGGTACAGAAGACCGCCGGTGAAACGAATCATGTAGTAAGGCATGGTACGTTTTACGGATTCAACGAAGGAATAAGTCAGCGTGCCGTCGTCATTCAAAGAACCCCACATCAGACCTTGCATTACGCCGGCAATCCACATTGCAGCGATATACAGAACCACGCCGATGGTCGCGATCCAGAAATGCGCCTCAACCAATTTGGTGCTGTACATTTCATTTTTGCCGAACAAGCGGGGAATCATATAGTAAACGGAACCGATGGTTACAAAGCCCACCCAGCCCAATGCGCCGGCGTGAACGTGTGCAACAGTCCAGTCGGTGTAGTGGCTCAGAGCGTTAACGGTTTTGATAGACATCATCGGGCCTTCGAAGGTAGACATACCGTAGAAAGACAGAGAAACGATCAAGAATTTCAAAATCGGGTCGGTACGCAGTTTGTCCCATGCGCCGGACAGAGTCATGATACCGTTGATCATACCGCCCCAAGAAGGCGCAAACAGGATCAAAGACAATACCATACCCAAAGATTGAGTCCAGTCAGGCAATGCGGTGTAGTGCAAGTGGTGTGAACCAGCCCACATATAAGTGAAAATCAAAGCCCAGAAGTGAACGACGGACAAGCGGTAAGAGTAAATCGGACGGCCCGCTTGTTTAGGTACGAAATAGTACATCATACCCAAGAAGCCGGCTGTCAGGAAAAAGCCCACCGCATTGTGGCCATACCACCATTGAACCATCGCATCAATCGCACCTGCGTAAACCGGATAAGATTTCATCAAACCGGCAGGGATGCTGATATTGTTGACGATGTGCAACAGTGCAACGGCCAAGATAAAGCCGCCGTAGAACCAGTTGGCAACGTAAATATGTTTGATTTTACGTTTGGCAATCGTACCGAAGAATACGATAGCGTAGGCAACCCACACCAGCGTAATCAAAATGTCGATAGGCCATTCCAACTCGGCGTATTCTTTACCTTGGGTGTAACCCATAGGCAAGCTGATGGCAGCAGCCACGATAACGGCCTGCCAACCCCAGAAGGTAAATGCAGGCAGCCAACCGCCAAACAGACGGGTATTACATGTACGTTGAACAACGTAGTATGATGTACCGATCAAACCACAACCACCGAATGCAAAAATAACCGCATTGGTGTGCAGAGGACGCAGGCGGCCAAAGTGGAACCAAGGTCCGATATTGGATAAATCTAGGGCCGGAGCAAAAAGCTGGGCAGCGACGATAACGCCAACCAACATGCCCACAATACCCCAAACTACAGTCATGATGGCGAACTGGCGCACCACTTTGTAGTTATAAGTTTGTGTGTCCATGGAAGTCTCCATAAATTATGGGTATAAAAAATTTTTATCTCACCCCAGCCCCTGCATTTACGAAAAGCGCAATACGGCCAAGGCTCAAATTTTTCTAAATTTAACATAGACACCACAACATGCCAAGCAAAATTACATTCCATATTGCATAAAAACTTTAGTGAGACATAATCTCATTTCTTTTATAATCAATAAATTATTTAAACATGTTCAATAAATCGGACACAGCATTTTTTCAAGCCCCCTTTTTCGTACAGTTTTATTGATATAGATTAAGCCTACCCTTTAAAACCCCTTCCTCTTAATAAACTTTAGCAAATTAACCAATAGCCATGATTAATTACAAAATTACCCCCAACTTTCTGTCTCATGAATGGCACATCACCTTATCATTCACTCAAACTGATGATTCTGAAACAGAAATCAGCCTGCCAAACTGGGTTCCCGGCAGCTATCTCATCCGTGACTTTGCCCGCCACATCACACACATCAACGCGTGCTGCAACGGCAAAGCCCAGCCACTGACACAAACCAGCAAAAACTATTGGCAAACCCCTGCCCTCAATGGAGCGTGGGAAATTTACTACACCGTCTACGCATTCGACTTGTCTGTTCGCGGCTCATTCCTCAGTACCGAGCGCGGCTTTTTTGATGGCGCGTGCCTATTCTTAAAAGTGCACGGACAAGAGGAACAACCACACCAAGTCGAATTTCCTACCCTGCCACACACATGGCAGATAGCCACCACCCTACCCCAAATTTCGGCGACCACTTTTCAGACGGCCTCATATGCCGAGCTTATTGATCATCCTGTTGAAACAGGCATCATCGAATTCCTCGACTTTGAAGCACAAGGCATCCCCCACCGTATTGCATTAAGCGGCATCTATCCTGATTTCGACCGCACCCGCTTCCTCGCCGATATTCAAAAAATCTGCGAAACCGAGTTAGCGATGTTCCCCTCCCCTGCCCCGTTTTCCGAATACCTTTTCCTATTACATCTGGGCGACAACCTTTATGGCGGACTGGAACACATCAGCAGCACCGCCCTACTCGCCGACCGCCACAGTCTGCCATCTTACGATATGGGTGAAGCCGACAAAGCCTATACCGAACTGCTCGGCCTCTTCTCCCATGAATACTTCCACGCATGGAACGTCAAATCCATCAAACCGGCCGTATTCGCACCTTACAACCTCGACCAAGAAAACTATACCGAGCAACTTTGGGCATTCGAAGGCATTACTTCCTACTACGACGACCTCTTTCTAGCCCGAAGCAAAACCATCAGCCCCGAAGCCTACCTTACCCTGCTTGCACAAAGCATCACACGTGTACAGCAGACACAAGGCCGCCTGAAACAAACACTTGCCCAATCCAGTTTCAGCGCGTGGGACAAGTTCTACAAACAAGACGAAAACAGCCCAAACGCCATCGTCAGCTACTATCAAAAAGGCGCACTGGCCGCACTTTGCCTCGACCTTATCATCCGTGAAAAAAGCCAAGGCAAATACACCATCGACAGCGTGATGCAGCAACACTATCGCGACTGGTGCAACACCCATCAAGGCATACCCGAAAAACACTGGCAAATCCGTTGCCAAGAAATGACCAGTTTAGATTTAGAAACCTTCTTTCAGACGGCCTTATACAGCACCGAAGACCTTCCGCTCGCAGAATGCCTACAAAGCGTAGGTGTCAAACTCGACTTTATTCCCCTACCTCGCCAACATGGCGGAGCATTTGCAAGCGAACCCCAATCGGTTGCCCCCGCCAACGATTTGGGCGCACGTTTCAAACAAAGCAGCGATCATGCCGTCCTGACTCATGTATTTAATGGCGGCAGTGCAGAAAATGCCGGACTCTGCCCGCAAGACAAAATCATCGCCCTAGGCGGCTATGCCTGCAACGACCTTGCGGCACAGTGGAGCAAACTGCCTATCGGCACGCGCACCACCATCCATTTCTTCCGTCAAGGCCTATTGCGTGAAACCAGCATCACAGTTCAAGCGGCAGAAGCCAATACTGCCCTGCTGCACATTACCGATCGCCAAAAACTCGAAAACTGGTTGTACAATCATTAAATAAAACTTCAAACGGCCTGCCACTTCCTAGGCCGTCTGAAATCAACATATCCATTTAATATAAAGAAAGGAAAAACTATGCCCATCCGTAAACTGACCGACACCCTCTATATCGCCCCCCAACTGACCGAAGCAGATGTCCAAGAAGCCGTACGTCTCGGCATCAAAACCATCATCTGCAACCGCCCGGACGGTGAAGAAGAAAACCAACCGGCTTTTGCCGAAGTGCAAAACTGGTTTAAAGAGGCTGGCATCAACCAATTCTCATCCCAGCCCGTTGTCGCGCCTCAAATCAACGCAGCCGATGTCGCAGCCTTCCAAAATCTGTTGCAACAATCTCCGGCTCCTATTCTTGCTTTCTGCCGCACCGGTACTCGCTGCTCCCTGCTTTGGGGTTATCATCAAGTGCAACACGGCGCATCCGTAGCCGAAGTAGTTGCCGCAGCCGAACAGGCTGGCGTCAACCTCAGCAACTTTGAAACCCGCCTGCAAGAAGCCAAAGATAAAGGTTTGGCTTAATACTTTATTTATATATAAGTAGTAGCCTTCAAACCAATCAGGCCGTCTGAAACCGATTATTCAGACGGCCTGATTGCCTTAGCTTATTTTTAATTTATTTCCACTATCCTAAAAATATATTTTCTAAATCAAGCCCGAATTGACCTGTATCAATACCCTGACCCTATTTTCATTTATAATGCCTTTCAATGATTCAGGGCCAAGCCCGAATCCTCCAGTTTCCTCGATAAGAGCCAGCTCTCTTATTAAATGATTTTTCTTTCCTCTTGATGTGTGTGTGTTTGGGTGTGGCCGAAAGCCACCCCCTTTTTTTTATACCTACCCCCTTTCAGGCCGTCTGAAAACTTTCAGACGGCCTTTCCTTTCCTCTCACAAAAATAGTATAAAATCCCCTTATCGTTCAAACCACAAACTCAAAACACCATGGTCAACAAACTCACTCCCCCTCCAAGCCTGCCCGATCCGCAAGACCTCCGCGCCATTATCGCTTACAACATGCGCCTCTACCGCGTTAATCACGGCTGGTCGCAAGAAGAACTGGCACGCCAATGCGGACTTGACCGCACCTACGTTTCCGCCGTCGAACGCAAACGCTGGAACATCGCCCTTTCCAACATCGAAAAAATCGCATCCGCGCTTAAAATCGCCCCTTACAAACTCCTCCTTCCGCCGCAAGAAATGCTCCGCCAAATGACCGAGCCTACCGATACCCAAGCCTAATTCACAGCCAGACACCATCATGCCCGCCGCCCAACAAGCCATCCAAATCTACCAGCAGCAAAAAGCCGCAGCAGAAACTGCCTACCGCCAAAACAACCGCCCTACCGCTTACTTCCGCGACCATATCGCCGCTGCTGAAACCCTACTGCAAACCCTCTGGCAAATCCACTTTCCCGACAGCAACGACATCAGTCTGATTGCCATCGGCGGCTTCGGACGTTGTGAACTCTACCCCCATTCTGACTGGGACTTAGCGATTATTTCCTCGGCCCCATTTTCAGACGGCCTGCAACAACAAACCGCCCAATTTATCCAAACCCTTTGGGACGCACGCCTCAATCCGGCCATCAAAAGCGGCAGCATAGAAGAAATCCTCCAAAGTACCCAAAACGACATTACCGGCGAAACCGCCTTTCTTGAAGCACGCCACCTACAAGGCGATGCCAAACTTACCGCCCAACTTCTAAACAAACTCAACACACGTCGCGACACAGCCGCCTTTATCGAAGCCAAACTCCTCGAAATGGAGCAACGCCATACAAAATCCCAAGGCACAGGCGCACAACTCGAACCCAACATCAAAACTTGCCCCGGCGGCCTGCGCGACATCCACACCCTTATCTGGACAGCCAAAGCACAAGGCATAGACAGCAACCCCACCGCCCTCGTTACCGCCGGTGTCCTCACACGCACCGAAGCCGGCATGCTGGCTCATGGCTACCGCCGCCTCGCCAACATCCGCATTCATCTCCACCTTACCGCCGACCGCCCCGAAGACAGGCTGCTTTTCGACTACCAGTCCCAAGTTGCCGAAAGCTTAGGCTATACCCAACCCGACATCCGCGGCAGAAGCGAAGCTCTGATGCACACCTTCTACCGCGCCACCAAAGCCATCAAACAACTCAACGGCATCCTCATTCCGGTTCTCAAAAACCATCAAACCTCCAGCCGCCCCCAACATATCCACCCCATCGACAGCCGCTACAAACGCATCGGCCACCAAATCGCCGCCAACGACCTTGCCCTGTTTGAACACAACCCCGAACACATCTTCACCATCATCCAAACCATGCAGGAGCAAAGCATCACCACCATCGAGCCGCAAACCCTGCGCGCATGGTGGGCGGCCACACGAAAAATCAACACCCGTTTCACCCAAAATCCAGAAAACCGCCGCCGCTTTATCCAATTCTTCAAACACGGTACCGGCCTCACCCAAACCCTCCGTTTTCTCAACCTCTACGGCGTACTTGGCCGCTATCTCCCCGCATGGGAGAAAATCACCGGCCTGCTCCAACACGACCTCTTCCATATTTACCCCGTAGACGACCACATCCTGACCGTTGTCCGCAATATGCGCCGTCTCGCCATCGAAACCCACAGCCACGAAATGCCCGAAGCCAGCGCCATCATGCAGGCCTATCCACGACCATATGTCCTCTACACCGCCGCCCTGCTGCACGACATCGCTAAAGGCCGTGGCGGCGATCACGCAAAAGAAGGCATCAAAGACGCACAACAATTCGCCGCCAACCACTACTACACCGAAGAAGAAAGCCACCTCCTCGCATGGCTGGTTGAAAACCACCTGCTCATGTCCACCGTTGCCCAAAAAGAAGACATCCAAGATCCCCATGTCCTCCAAGCCTTCTGCCGCCGTATTCCCACACGCGAATACCTCGACGCACTCTACCTGCTTACCATTGCCGACATCCGCGGCACCAACCCCAAACTTTGGAACACATGGCGCGCCAGTCTGCTCCAAACCCTCTATCACAGCACCGCCGCCGTTTTAAACAGCAAACATCACGATCCCGAACGCCTCCCCAACCGACGCGAACAAGCCTCGACCGATCAGCTCACGCGCGCGGCCGTTCCCCTCAAAAACCAACAAAAACTCCGCCGCATCCTCGGCAGCGCATACTACGTCCGCCATCAGACGCGGGAAATCCTCTGGCACACCGCAAACCTCGCCTACGACACCCAAAGTCCGGCCGTCCGCAGCCGCATCCTTCCCCAAAGCAACAGCCTTCAAGTCATGGTGTTCATGCCCAATGGCGACCGCCTCTTCGCACGCCTCTGCCGCATCTTCAGCAGCCACCGCTTCGACATCCAAGCCGCCCGCGCCTTCATTACCGAACACGACTACATCCTCGACACCTTTATCCTGCAACTTCCCGACAATCTCCCGCCCGAAGAATATCCCGACCGCCAAAGCGCACTCGAAGCCGAACTCAACAGCTTCATCCACGGCAATACCACCGTCCAAAAACAAAGCGGCCGCCCACACATCAGCCGCCGCATCCGCCACATCCCCATTCCACCTACCGTAATCATCACCCCCGAAGAAGATTATCCCGGCTGGCACACCATAGACATCACCGCCGTCAACCGCCCCCACCTCCTCGCCGACATCGCCGAGACCTTCTTCGCACACAACATCAGCCTGCGCTACGCCAAAATCACCACCTTGGATCAGCGCATTGAGGACAGCTTCATTACCTACAGCCCATCCCTACAAGACCCGCAAACCCAAAACACCCTAAAACAGGCATTGATCGAAGTCTTGACCCCATAAAGGCCGTCTGAACATCTTAAAAACATAGGGTGAGCATTTTTTGCTCACCCTAATCACATCCAAATATATAAACATCCTGAATATACTCTTTTAAAACACTCAAGAAATCCAAAACTTTAAAATTCACAACAGACCATTGCTCTGACATAAAACTACATTCTAAAATCATAACCCATATGAATATAATTCCAATAACAAATTTTCATTCACCTATTACACCAAACCCTCTTTAAAAATTCTTCCTTCCAAATCTTTTCCTCATCCATATTCAAACAAAATACGCATTCAAAATAAAATCCATAAAAAACAAAAAAATAAAATCAAAAAATATTAAACCTACCGATTAATCCATAAAGATACCGTCCATCTAAATCAATTAACATATTATTAAAAAACTTAATTTCTGACAAAAAACGTCACACACCCAAACTTGTCTCCCCTCCCTGTCACAAAAAACACAAAACTGACAAAAAACGTCAACCATCCAAATTCCCTAAAATCCTGAAACTTTCAAACAAAACCTCATAAAACTTAAAAATTAAAAAATAAACCAAATAAAAACAATGAATAAAAAATAAAAAATAAAATTTTTAATCAGTTTTGCGCACTTGGCACACAGACTGCTTGTAACAACACATCCGATAAGGCCCAAGCCTCAAAGCAGCAAGCCCGACGGAAGCTGTATATTCCTTCTTACTTATGGTTTACTCATAATACATAGTGCCAAGCACATTACGGACTTTTTACTTAAACATAATTATTCACACTTTCAAACTGGAGTTTTAAACAATGAAAGCAATCCAAAAAGGTTTTACCCTGATCGAATTGATGATCGTCATCGCCATCTTGGGCATCTTGGCCGTAATCGCTCTGCCTGCGTACCAAGACTACACCATCCGCGCCAAAGTATCTGAAGGCTTGGGTCTCGCAGCTCCTGCAAAATTAGCTGTGGTTGAAACTGCCGCAGCACTTGGTGGTTTGAAAAAAGTTAATGAAAATAATACTGATAATAGTGGTTATAAATTCGTAGAAACCAAGTACGTTAAAAGCATTACTATTGGAGAGAAGGGTGTAATTAAAGTTGTAACTAAAGATACTGGAGCAAAAGAAAATCCTGAATTTACTCTGACCCCAAGCCAAGCTTCAGGTAATATTGAAGCACCAATCGAGTGGGCATGTACTAAAGATAAAGGTGAAGAGAAACATTTGCCTGCTAACTGCCGAACTGCTACTCCTGCTCCTGCTAATAATCCATAATTTTTACATAAACAGCACATTTCAGATAAAAGCAAATCCCATAAGATTATTATGGGATTTGCTTTATAAAAATAAAAAACTTGAAAACGATACACTCAAATGAATACCCCATTTCAAGCCCAAAAAGGTTTTACCCTGATTGAGCTGATGATAGTTATCGCCATCCTCGGTATTCTGGTTGTTGTCGCCATACCCACTTATCAAAACTATATCGGTAGGGCGCAAGCCTCCGAAGCACTATACCTTGCCGACGACCTGAAAACCGAAATCAGCATTGCCTCAGCGGTAAATAACCGCCTGCCCAATGCAGAGGATGTCAGCAAACAAGGCGCAATCGGCGTTACCGCTCAACGCATCGGCGGCACATACATCCAAAACGGTGGCGTAACTGTAGAAGCAGATACAGGCAAAATCAGTATTCCTTTCGATAAAGGGCAAAACAAAGGCAAAGTCCTGACCCTGACCCCTTATCGAAATCATAACGATTCGACTTGGTTGCTCAACTGGCAATGCGGCGGAACACTCGATCCGATGATGGTTCCCGCCATGTGCCGTGACAACTCAAACGGATAACGACCAAGCATATACCCTAAGAAAAATACAAAAATACATTGCGAAGAAAACACCCCAAACAAAGCCAAATACAAACGCGGAAAACGAATCAAAGCAAAAGAACAAAACTCTCCAAAACAAGGTCATTAAGAGCCTGAATCATCACATTACGAAAATAAATGCCGTCTGAAATCATTTTCAGACGGCCTCTTTATATCCAATCCTAATATGACATAAAACTTTAATCTTGATTAGTTTCAGACGGCCTTCATCTTTTCACCACTACATAAAACAAATTCGCAACACTCCTGATAAGACAATTTGTCGCCCATCTGAACTCAATATATAATTTAACCATACAAGTCTTTATTTTTAAGCATTTTTCATTTTTAAAACATACATTGCCTACATTGGGAGAAACATCATGCCTCATCTGAATTTAGATAAAACAGATTTAAAGATTCTGCAGGTTTTGCAAGAAAACGGGCGGTTGAGCAATGTTGAACTTTCTGAAAAGGTGGCACTCTCCCCTTCTCCCTGCCTGCGCCGTCTCAAACAGCTTGAAGATGCTGGCATTATTCAAAAATACGCGGCCCAGCTTTCTCCCGTATCTTTGGGCTTGGGCTTGCAGGCTTTTATCCGTGTATCGATTAGCAAGGCAAAAGATGCGCGTGAGGATTTTTCCGAATCTGTCCGCGCTTGGCCGGAAGTATTGAGTTGCTTTGCTTTAACGGGCGAAACCGACTATCTGCTCCATGCCTTTTTTACCGATATGAACGCGTTTTCCCATTTTGTTTTGGACACGCTGCTTTCGCACCACGGCGTACAAGATGCACAATCAAGTTTTGTGTTGAAAGAAATTAAAAACACGACCGCTCTGCCTTTGGTTCATTTGGTTCAGGATTGATGATTTGAAACTGATAAAGGCCGTCTGTTGTTCAGACGGCCTTTTAAATTCCAATGGTTTGCTTTCACGTCCATACACTTGTATACTTTTTAAGAATAATTCACATAAGCTTTTACTATGACTGACACCGCCCATCTTGATACCAATACTGTTTCAGAACATACCAAACAATGGCTGGAAAAAGCCGTTATTGGACTGAATCTCTGCCCGTTTGCCAAAGCGCCGCACGTTAAAAACCTGGTTCGCATCGTTGTCAGCAAAGCCCGTCATTTGGACGGTTTTCTTGAAGACTTGGATCGTGAATTGCAGCTTCTGGGCAATACTTCCGCTTCGGAATTGGAAACCACTTTACTGGTTCATCCGACACTGTTCCCTGATTTTGAAACCTTCAACCAAATGCTGGAAATTGCCGACGATGCCGTTGTTGAAAACGAATTGGAAGGCATTGTCCAAATTGCGCCGTTCCATCCTGATTTTCAATTTGAAGGCACAGAAGCCGACGACATCAGCAACTACACCAACCGTTCGCCCTACCCGACCTTGCACCTGATTCGTGAAGACAGTATTGCCAAAGCGGCTGAAGCATTTCCCGATGCCTCGGCAATTTTTGACCGCAATATCGCGCTGCTGGAAAAAATGGGGCATGAGGGCTGGGATAAATTAGACATTCCACGTTGTCCATTTCCACATCACAAGCCATCTGAAAACAAATAATTGGTGATGGGAAGATGGTTCGCTATTTATTGATTTTTTGCGGCGCATTGTCGCTCGTCTTGGGCATTATCGGCATTTTCCTGCCATTACTGCCGACTACGCCTTTCATTTTATTGACCGCCGCCTGCTGGGCAAAAGCTTCTCCGCGCTTTCACAATTGGCTGTATCATCACCGCCACTTTGGTCCGATCATACAAAACTGGGAAAACAACGGCGCTGTGCCACGCAAGGCAAAGTTCTTCGCTATCGGCATGATGGCCATTTCTTGCCTTTTTATGTTTTGGCAATTTCCAGAACGCTGGTGGATTGGTGCCGTTTCATCAATCTTCTGTAGCTGCGTGGCAGTGTGGATGTGGTTACGGCCGGAGGCATAAAATAAAACAGGTGGGCATTTTCGCTTACCTGTTTTTTATTTTCATACCCAATTTATCCATCAAAACAATCAGTAAGAACCAAAACACCCTATTCGACCCTCATTTTTCAGACGGCCTCCATTTATTCAATTAAATGTAAATTTTAGCTAAAATTAATTCAAAGTATTTTTTCGATAGCATTATTTCCGATATTTCAAACTCCTGTTTCAAAACCATTTTTTTACTACCTCCAACTATTCTACTCATTTTGATTCCTTTATTTGTATCAACATTTCTTTTGATTCCAACACTCTAAACCGTCCCTTAACACTTGCTTTGCGTTATACTTTCCCCTGACACAACCGCGCAGTTCGTCTGGATATTTTCAGACGGCCTGAATATTTCACCGCCGTGCTTTCTCAACGAAGTTCCTCACGGTGCAACAGAATAAAAAGGAAATACTATGCGCTCTCTCTCATTTTTACTGCTTCTTGCCGCCTTTCCTGCTGCAGCATCCGATTTTGACGGCTCATCCGCAAGCCTGCTTTGGGGTCTGCCGTTTGCACTGATTCTCTTGTCCATTGCACTCGGACCTCTGTTTTTCTCCCGTATTTGGCACCACCACTTCGGTAAAATTACAGCGTTTTGGACGCTGCTGTTTTTAACGCCGTTTATCGTAACCTTTGGTTTCGGAGCAGGCGTGCATACCGTTGCCCATGCGTTGGTTGAAGAATATATCCCCTTTATCCTGTTGCTTTTGGCGCTCTATACCATTTCAGGCGGTATTTTTGTCAGCGGCGACTTGCATGGTTCGCCCAAATTGAACACAACCCTGTTGGCAGTTGGCACGGCTTTGTCGTCCATCATGGGGACAACAGGCGCGGCGATGTTGATGATTCGTCCGCTTTTGAAAGCCAACCATAAACGCCACTACCGCGTTCACATCGTGATTTTCTTCATTTTCTTGGTAGCAAATATCGGCGGCGGTCTGACTCCTTTAGGCGATCCTCCTCTGTTCTTAGGATTCCTGAAAGGCGTAGATTTCATGTGGACGGTCAAACACATGCTGATGCCTGTATTGATTAGTTCTGTGATTTTGCTGGCCGTTTTCTACATCATCGACAGCCAACACTTCAACCGTGAACAAAGCGAGCACCTTGCTCCCGCTCCTTCCGATAAAGAAGAAAAAATCAAAATTTACGGCAAATGGAATTTCCTGTTACTGGCCAGCGTAGTCGGTGCGGTTTTACTGTCCGGTTTGTGGAAACCAAATCATCCGGGCTTTGAAATCTTGGGCAGCCATTACGCTTTGCAAAACCTGATGCGCGATGGCATTTTGCTGGCTTTGACCGCCGTATCTTGGATTATTACGCCCAAACAGGTCCGCGCAGGTAATGAGTTCAACTTCGAGCCGATTGCCGAAGTGGGCAAACTGTTTTTGGGTATTTTCATTACCATTTCGCCTGTTTTGGCGATTTTGAAAGCCGGTGAAACAGGCGCATTGGCTTCCGTTGTTTCGTTGGTTCACGACGCGGCAGGCAACCCGATTAATGTGATGTATTTCTGGATGAGTGGCATTTTGTCGGCATTCTTGGATAACGCGCCGACTTATTTGGTGTTCTTCAATATGGCCGGTGGCGATGCCCAAGCCTTGATGACAGGCCACCTGTTCCATTCGCTGCTGGCAGTATCCATGGGTTCCGTATTTATGGGCGCGCTCACTTATATCGGTAATGCGCCGAACTTCATGGTCAAAGCCATTGCCGAACAACGCGGCGTACCAATGCCTTCCTTCTTCGGCTATATGGCATGGTCGGTGATTGTATTGGTACCGCTGTTTGCCCTGCATACGATGATTTTCTTCGTTTGGCAGCTCTTTTAAACTTAGAGGCCGTCTGAATTTCAGACGGCCTTTTATTTTCAGCTATATCATCAAACATAGCGTTTAAATATCAATCAGTTAAAAATTATTTCTCTTAACACTCGATTACATACTCCTACTTTTTTCCCACTTTTCCCGTAAAAATAAGCGTAAAACTGACATAAAGCAGCCTATACCTGATAAAATCTAAAGCCTTGTTGTTTGCGTTTATTCGTTGTTTTTATAGCAAACCTCTGCTTTTTCCAGACGGCCCATCCTTTGTTTCAAAGCATTACATGCCGTCTGAAAAAACAATCCGACATCCGAATCTCAACCCACCAAAAAGTAACGCATCCTTATGATTAAGATAAAAAAAGGCTTAGACCTGCCTATCGCAGGCAGACCGGAGCAAGTCATTTATGACGGCCCGGCCATTACCGAAGTCGCGTTGCTTGGCGAAGAATATGTCGGCATGCGCCCCTCGATGAAAATCAAGGAAGGCGAAGCCGTCAAAAAAGGCCAAGTGCTGTTTGAAGACAAAAAGAATCCGGGCGTAGTATTTACTGCTCCGGCTTCAGGCAAAATCTCCGCGATTCACCGTGGCGAAAAGCGCGTACTTCAGTCAGTCGTGATTGCCGTTGAAGGCAACGACGAAATCGAGTTCGAACGCTACGCACCTGAAGCGCTGGCAAAATTGAGCAGCGAAGAAGTGCGCCGCAACCTGATTCAATCCGGTTTGTGGACTGCGCTGCGTACCCGTCCGTTCAGCAAAATCCCTGCCGTCGATGCCGAGCCGTTCGCCATCTTCGTCAATGCGATGGACACCAATCCGCTGGCTGCCGATCCTACAGTCATCATCAAAGAAGCCTCCGAGGACTTCAAACGCGGCCTGTTGGTATTGAGCCGCCTGACCGAGCGTAAAATCCATGTGTGTAAAGCAGCAGGCTCAGACGTGCCGTCTGAAAACGCTGCCAATATCGAAACACATGAATTTGGCGGTCCGCATCCTGCCGGTTTGAGTGGCACGCACATTCATTTCATCGAGCCAGTCGGTGCGAACAAAACCGTTTGGACCATCAATTATCAAGATGTAATTGCCATTGGCCGTTTGTTTGCAACAGGCCGTCTGAACACCGAGCGCGTTGTTGCCTTGGGCGGCTCTCAAGTCAACAAACCACGCCTCTTGCGTACCGTTTTGGGTGCGAAAGTATCGCAAATTACTGCGGGCGAATTGGTTGATGCAGACAACCGCGTGATTTCCGGCTCAGTATTGAACGGCGCGATTGCACAAGGCGCGCACGATTACCTCGGCCGCTACCACAATCAGATTTCCGTTATCGAAGAAGGCCGCAGCAAAGAGCTGTTCGGCTGGGTTGCGCCGCAGCCGGACAAATACTCCATCACGCGCACAACCCTCGGCCATTTCCTGAAAAACAAACTCTTCAAGTTCAACACAGCCGTCAACGGCGGCGACCGCGCCATGGTACCGATCGGCACTTACGAGCGCGTGATGCCCTTGGATATCCTGCCTACCCTGCTCTTGCGCGATTTAATCGTCGGCGATACCGACAGCGCTCAGGCACTGGGTTGCTTGGAATTGGACGAAGAAGACCTCGCTTTGTGCAGCTTCGTCTGCCCGGGCAAATACGAATACGGCCCGCTGTTGCGCAAGGTGCTGGAAACCATTGAGAAGGAAGGCTGATTATGGGCTTGAAACATTTTCTTGAAAAAATCGAACCGCACTTCCTGCCGGGCGGCAAACATGAAAAATGGTATGCCCTCTACGAAGCTGCAGCGACGATTTTCTATACATCCGGCGCGGTAACGCGCAAAGCGGCCCACGTCCGCGATGCGCTCGACTCCAAGCGCATGATGATCTTGGTGTGGCTGGCTTTGTTCCCTGCCATGTTCTACGGTATGTACAACGTCGGCGTACAGGCATTCGCTGCGTTAACGCCTGATTTGCTGCAACAAAACATCGCCAACGACTGGCATTACGCCCTTGCCAATGCTTTGGGCATTAATATGTCGTCTGAAGCGGGCGTGTTGGGCAAAATGCTGTTCGGCGCGATTTTCTTCCTGCCGATTTACGCGACTGTATTTGTTGTGGGCGGCTTCTGGGAAGTTTTGTTCGCCACTGTACGCAAACACGAAATCAACGAAGGTTTCTTCGTGACTTCGATTCTGTTTGCTTTGATCGTTCCCCCTACCCTGCCGCTGTGGCAAGCGGCTTTAGGTATTTCTTTCGGCGTTGTGGTTGCGAAAGAAGTATTCGGCGGTACAGGTAAAAACTTCATGAACCCTGCTCTTGCAGGCCGTGCGTTCCTGTTCTTCGCCTACCCTGCCAATATTACCGGCGATACCATTTGGACTGCGGTTGACGGCTATTCCGGTGCTACTGCTTTGGCGCAATGGGCGGCACACGGTGCAGACGGCCTGCAAAATGCCGTTACCGGTAAATCCATCACTTGGATGGATGCGTTTATCGGTAATCTGCCCGGCTCCATCGGCGAAGTATCCACTTTGGCGCTTTTAATCGGCGGCGCGTTTATCGTGTTTGCCCGCATCGCTTCTTGGCGCATTATTGCCGGCGTGATGATCGGCATGATTGCCATGTCTTCACTGTTTAACTTCATCGGTTCGGACACCAATCCGATGTTCAGCATGCCTTGGTATTGGCATCTGGTTGTCGGCGGCTTTGCCATCGGTATGCTGTTTATGGCGACCGACCCTGTTTCCGCTTCCTTTACCAATGTCGGCAAATGGTGGTACGGCGCGCTAATCGGCGTGATGTGCGTGTTAATCCGCGTGGTCAATCCGGCTTACCCCGAAGGCATGATGTTGGCGATTCTGTTTGCCAACCTGTTTGCCCCGATTTTCGACTATTTCGTCGCACAAGCGAACATCAAACGCAGAAAGGCGCGCAGCAATGGCTAAGAAATTCGATAAAGACAGCTTCAGTGGCACGCTGATTGTGGTATTGGTTGTCAGCCTGATTTGTTCCATCATCGTTGCCGGTGCGGTCGTCGGCTTGAAACCCATCCAAGAGAAACAAAAACTCCAAGACAAACAAGGCTATATCCTGAGCGTAGCCGGTTTGATGGATAAAAACACCGACATCAGCAAAACCTTTGCCGAGCGTATCGAGCAACGCGTTGTCGATTTGGCAACAGGCGAATACGTGAAAGATGCGCCGAAAGAGTTCAGCGCGCGCATCGCAGGCAAAGACCCTGCCCAAAGCATCCAAATCAAACCCGAAGACGATTTGGCCGGCATCAAAAGCCGTGCCAAATACACTGAGGTTTATCTGGTAAAAGGCGATGACGGCAAAGTCAGCCAAATCATCCTGCCTATGCACGGTAACGGCTTGTGGTCTGTTATGTACGGCTTTGTCGCCATCCAACCCGACGGCAACACCATCAACGGCATCACCTACTACGACCAAGGCGAAACCCCGGGCTTGGGCGGCGAAATCGGCAATCCGTTGTGGCAACAAAAATTCGTCGGCAAAAAACTGTTTGACGAACAAGGCAAACTCGCCCTGCATGTCGGCAAAGGCGCAAGTTCGGACAAAGAACACGGCGTAGATGCCCTCTCCGGCGCATCGCTGACATCTAAAGGCGTGCAAGGTTCGTTCGCCTACTGGTTCGGCGAAAACGGCTATATCCCCTACCTGAACAAATTGAAATCAGCAGGAGCACAATAATGGCTGACATGAAACGCTTGAAATATTTGATGTTTTCACCCTTTATCGACAACAACCCGATTGCCTTGCAGGTTTTGGGGATTTGTTCGGCTTTGGCGGTTACCACCAAGCTTCAGACGGCCATCGTGATGGGTATTTCCGTGAGTTTGGTAACCGGTTTTTCCAGCTTTTTCATTTCTTTGGTACGCAACTATATCCCTAACAGCATCCGTATTATTGTGCAAATGGCGATTGTTGCTTCCTTGGTAACGCTGGTTGACCAACTGCTCCAAGCCTTTGCTTATGAGCTGTCCAAACAGCTCTCCGTATTTGTCGGCCTGATTATTACCAACTGTATCGTGATGGGCCGCGCCGAAGCATTCGCCATGAAAGAGCCGCCGCTGGAAAGCTTGGTTGACGGTATCGGCAACGGCGCAGGTTACGGCATGATGTTGATCATTATCGCAACCATCCGCGAACTGATCGGCTCTGGCAAGCTCTTTGGCTACACCATTTTCCAAACCGTACAAGATGGTGGCTGGTATCAAACCAACGGCTTGTTCCTGCTTGCTCCCAGCGCGTTCTTCATCATCGGTTTCTTGGTATGGGGTCTGCGCACTTGGAAACCTGAACAGGCGGAGAAATAACACATGGAACATTACTTAAGCCTCTTTGTAAAATCCGTCTTTCTGGAAAACATGGCACTGTCCTTCTTCTTGGGGATGTGTACGTTTTTGGCGGTATCTAAAAAAGTATCCACCGCATTCGGTTTGGGCGTTGCCGTTACTTTCGTACTCGGCCTGTCCGTCCCTGCCAACCAACTCGTTTACTCGCTGCTGAAAGACGGTGCGCTGGTTGAAGGCGTGGATTTGACCTTCCTGAAATTCATCACCTTCATCGGCGTGATTGCCGCTTTGGTGCAGATTTTGGAAATGTTCTTGGACAAATTCGTCCCTGCCCTCTACAACGCATTGGGTATCTACCTGCCCCTGATTACCGTAAACTGCGCGATTTTCGGTGCCGTATCGTTTATGGCGCAACGCGAATACAACTTCGGCGAGTCCGTTGTATACGGTTTCGGCGCAGGCTTGGGCTGGCTTTTGGCTATTGTCGCTTTGGCGGGCATTACCGAAAAAATGAAATATTCGGATGTTCCTAAAGGCCTCAAAGGCTTGGGCATTACCTTTATCGCCGCTGGCCTGATGGCAATGGCGTTTATGTCGTTCTCCGGCATCCAGTTATAAGAAAGGAATCGGCATGGAGATTATTTTAGGTATTGTGATGTTTACCGTCATCGTCTTGGTTTTGGCACTGATGATTCTGTTTGCCAAATCCAAGTTAGTGAGTGAAGGCAACATCACCATTAAAGTCAATAACGAAAAAGAGCTGACGATGCCTGCCGGCGGCAAACTGCTGGGTGCGCTTGCCAGCCAAGGTATCTTCGTTCCTTCCGCCTGCGGTGGCGGCGGCTCATGCGGTCAGTGCCGCGTTGTCGTGAAAAGCGGCGGCGGCGACATTCTGCCGACCGAGTTGTCCCACATCAGCAAACGCGAAGCACGCGAAGGCTGCCGTCTGTCTTGTCAGGTCAACGTCAAAACCGACATGGACATCGAAGTACCGGAAGAAGTGTTCGGCGTGAAAAAATGGGAATGTACCGTCATCTCCAATGACAACAAAGCCACGTTCATTAAAGAACTCAAGCTTGCCATTCCCGAAGGCGAAGAAGTTCCTTTCCGCGCCGGCGGCTACATCCAAATTGAAGCCCCTCCTCACACTGTTGCCTACAAAGACTTCGATATTCCTAAGGAATACCACGAAGACTGGGACAAATACAATCTGTGGCAATACGTTTCCAAAGTGGACGAGCCGATTTTGCGCGCTTACTCCATGGCTTCATACCCTGAAGAAAAAGGCATCATCATGCTGAACGTGCGTATCGCCACACCGCCTCCACGCGTACCCGATGCACCTCCGGGACAAATGTCGTCCTACATCTGGTCGCTCAAACCCGGTGATAAAGTAACCATCTCCGGCCCGTTCGGCGAATTCTTTGCCAAAGATACCGATGCCGAAATGGTATTTATCGGCGGTGGTGCGGGTATGGCGCCGATGCGTTCCCACATTTTCGACCAGCTGAAACGTTTGAATTCCAAACGCAAAATCACCTTCTGGTACGGCGCACGCTCCAAACGCGAAATGTTCTATGTCGAAGACTTCGACCAACTCGCGGCAGAGTACCCGAACTTCACATGGCACGTCGCCCTGTCCGACCCATTGCCTGAAGACAACTGGGACGGCTACACAGGCTTCATCCACAACGTGGTTTACGAAAACCACCTGAAAAACCATGAAGCACCGGAAGACTGCGAATTCTACATGTGCGGCCCTCCAATCATGAACCAGTCCGTGATCAAAATGCTCAAAGACTTGGGCGTGGAAGACGAAAACATCCTCTTGGACGATTTCGGCGGCTAACAAACAAAAAGGAAGAAACTTCGGTTTCTTCCTTTTTTATTGCCAGGCCGTCTGAAAACCATACTTTCAGACGGCCTAAACCTTTCTTTTACGATACAATAAAGGCTTCAAAAAATAATCCGCAAATCCCTTATGCCGTTTCTTTCCAATTCGTTTTACCGTCCGATAATCGGTTGCACCGTTGCCATCGTTTTCGCACTCACACTCTCTGCCTGCCAACCTGAAAAACAACAAACCATTACCCTGCAAGGCGAGACCATGGGCACGACCTATACCGTCAAATATCTTTCAGACGGCCAAGACAAACTCCCCTCCCCTGCCGAAATACAAAAACGCATTGATGACGCGCTTAAAGAAGTCAACCGGCAAATGTCTACCTATCAGACCGATTCCGAAATCAGCCAATTCAACCAGCTGCGTACCGTCAATCAGGCCATGCCCATTTCCCAAGACTTTGCCTATGTGACCGGCGAAGCCTTGCGTTTAAACAAATTGACGCACGGCGCATTGGACGTAACCGTCGGCCCTTTGGTCAACCTTTGGGGATTCGGCCCGCAAAAAGAAATCACACACGAACCAACCGCACAAGAAATCCAACATGCTTCAGAAATGGTCGGTACGGACAAACTCAAACTTTCCCAAGACGGAAAGCAGCCTACACTTGCCAAAACCCATCCCGAAGTCTATTTAGACCTATCCTCCATCGCCAAAGGATTCGGCGTGGATAAAACCGCCGCCGAACTTGAAAAACTCAATATCGGTAATTATTTGGTAGAAATCGGCGGCGAGTTGCATGGCAAAGGCCGCAATGCGCAAGGCAACCCTTGGCGTATCGGCATCGAGCAACCCAATATCGTTCAAGGCGGCGCCACTCAAATTACCATTCCATTGGACAATAAATCACTGGCTACGTCCGGCGACTACCGCATTTTCCATGTCGATAAGTCAGGCCGTCGCCTTTCCCATATCATCAACCCTAAAACCAAACAACCCATCAGCCACAACCTCGCCTCCATCAGCGTAGTAGCAGAAAACGCCACACTTGCAGACGGCCTTTCCACCGGATTGTTCGTTCTCGGAGAAACTGAAGCACTTAAACTTGCCGAGCAAGAAAATCTCGCCGTTTTCCTTATCATCCGGACCCCGCAAGGCGGCTACCATACTAAAATGTCCAGCGCATTCAAGAAATTATTAAACTAATCTTCAGGAATACACACATGAAAACCCTCCTCCTTACTTTCGGCATTTTTATCATTGTCATCCTCGGTATGGCAGTCGGCTATATCTTCTCCAAACGCACCATTAAAGGCAGCTGCGGCGGCATTTCCTCTCTCGGCATGAAGAAAATGTGTGATTGCGACACGCCATGCGATACCTTGCAAAAAGAGCTGGATAAAAAACAACATTCCGACAACCAAGGCATCAAGGTCGATCATTAAGTCGTTGTTGAATGTTTATTAGTGATGTAAGGATGCTTATCCCCTATCAGGCCGTCTGAAAAATAAAAGAGCGTAATCCCAATGGATACACGCTCTTTTATTTTGCCTCTTCCAAAGCAATCCAACCATCTTGCACACCCGTTTAAAACAAAACACTCCAAACCAATCGAGAAAAAAGAAAAGCTCCTGAAAAACAGGAGCTTTTTCTTGGAAGAAACCGGATTATTTCAATTTAGTTTCTTTGTAAATAACGTGTTTACGGGCTACTGGGTCAAATTTTTTGATTTCCAGTTTGCCAGGCATAGTACGTTTGTTTTTAGTAGTTGTGTAGAAGTGACCAGTACCAGCGCTGGACTCCAGTTTGATTTTATCGCGCATTGCAGTAATCCTTAATTAATGGTGTTTAAATTAAGCTTCGCCGCGAGCACGCAAATCAGCCAATACGACATCAATGCCTACTTTATCGATGGTGCGCAATGCAGCGTTAGAAACGCGCAGGCGAACCCAGCGGTTTTCACTTTCTACCCAGAAACGACGTGATTGCAAGTTAGGCAAAAAACGACGTTTGGTTTTGTTGTTGGCGTGTGATACGTTATTGCCAGACATCGGGCGCTTACCGGTCACTTTGCAAACTCGTGCCATGGTTAGTCTCCAAACTTCTAAAATAGTAAAACGCGATTTATACCACGAAATCCGCCTTCAGTTCAAGTCGTTTGCTGAAAAAACGGGATTTGTGGAAATAAACCTTCTCAATATGTTGCATCTGCGAAACGGTATCTCGCAAAGCCTTAACTTTTCAATTATAACGGATTTCTTCAAAAAAATCATCTGTCGTTTGCGCGGTCGGCGAAATAAACAGGCCGTCTGAACATTTCAGACGGCCTGTTTGTCATCATGCTTTTTTCTTCAACGCCGCATTCAAAATGCAGCCGAGTATAAAACAGGCTAAAGAAGGAACAACCCACCCTAAACCGATATTGTAAAACGGCAATGCGCGCTCGATGGCAGCCGCGGTTTCGGCATCCAATCCAAACGCGGCCTTATAGGCATCGAGCAAGCCGACCATAAGAGCTGCCATCATGGTGCAGAAATAGACAATACGGCCGCCGCCAAACAGTTTATCTGTCAAGGCCAGCAAAATGATGACGATGGTCAGTGGATACAACAGCATCAACATTGGAATAGAAAAATGTAAAATCGCTGACAGGCCTTTATTGGCCAACAGGATAGACACCACCGTATTCAGTATCACAAAGATTTTATAAGAAATGCCCGGGCAAAGACGGTTGAAATATTCGGCGCATGAAGTAATCAAGCCAACCGCCGTACTCAGACAGGCAAGCAGCACCATGACGCCAAGCAACACAATACCAGCCGTACCGAAATAGTGCTGTGCGGTTTTAGACAAAACCAACGCGCCGTTTTCCTGCAAGCCGATACCGGCCACGCCTGTCGCGCCCATATAGCCGATAAACAGGTAAACCACTGCCAGACAGGAAGCCGCCAACACACCGGAAATCGTCGTGGTCTTCAGCAAATCCGCGCGGTTGTCCACGCCCATGGCGCGAACGGCATCGATGACGATAATGGCAAACACCAGCGAAGCCAGCGCGTCCATGGTGCCGTAGCCTTCCAAAATGCCTTTAACCAACGGATGAGTAGCAAAATCGCCTTGCGCCGCCTGCGTCATACCCATCGGGTTAATAGCGGCATAGCCGACCAATATTGCAATTGCTAGCAACAAAACGGGCGTAAGGATTTTACCGATACGGTCAACCAGCTTACCCGGAGAAATCGACAGCCAATAAGTAATACCGAAAAACACCAGGCTGAATACGGCCAATGCGATGTTTTTCCAAGACTCATCAATGAAAGGAGAAATTGCAGTTTCAAAAGATACCGTTGCCGTACGCGGCATGGCAAACAGAGGGCCGATTGCCAGATAAAGCGCAGTGGCAAAAGTCACGCCGTACCAAGGCGCAACACGGGAGGCCAATGCTTCCACATCGCGCGAGCCGGAATAGCCGACGGCAATCACGCCCAACAATGGCAAACCCGCCCCGGTCAGCAGAAAACCGAACATCGCCGAAAGCCAGTTTTCACCGGCCTGCTGTCCCAAAAAAGCTGGAAAAATCAAGTTCCCTGCCCCAAAAAACAGGGCAAACAGCATTAAGCCCACCGCCCATAAAGAAGCTTTGGTATGACTCGTCGTCGAATTCATTTTAGTTCTCTTTATTCAAATTTTCGTTATCGGTTTCATCGGCTTCAAGGCCGTCTGAAAACATTTCGGCTTCATTTGTTTCCAAACCGTCTTTCAGGCTGATTTCGATTTCGCCATAATTTTCCGGCTGTACGATACGCACCAAGCCCTCTTTAGCCAATTCCAGCAATGCAATAAAATTGACCACCACATATGTCGCGCCCTGCTCCGGCTTAAACAAATCGCTGAACTTGCTGATACCGCTTTCGTTCAAACGACGCAAAATCGCCGTCATCTGCGCACGCACGGAAATGGTTTCCCGCACCACTTCATGACTGCGCGTATGCTTGGCACGCGATAAAATACCCAACCAAGCCTGCGTCAAATCGGCAACGTACACTTCCGGCAACTTTGCTTCGACCGCAATTTCCAGCGGCAAATACGCCCAAGCAAAATCACGTCCGGCGCGCGGCAACGCATCCAAACCCTGAGCCGCCAGTTTCATCTGTTCGTAAGCCAACAGACGGCGCACCAGCTCGGCACGCGGATCCGCCTCTTCATCCTCAACTTCTTCAGGACGCGGCAACAGCAGGCGCGATTTAATTTCAATCAGCATTGCTGCCATCAACAGGTATTCCGCCGCCAAATCAAACTGATACGCTTCCATTTGGGCAATATAGTGCAGATACTGCTCAGTAATCTTCACCATAGGAATATCGAGGACATCGATATTCTGCTTGCGGATAAGGTACAGCAGCAAATCCAACGGCCCTTGGAAGCTGCTTAATACCACCTTCAACGCATCAGGCGGAATAAACAAATCCTGCGGCACATCGGTAACAGGCTGACCGAACACCCACGCAACGGTATGTTCAGACGGCGTTGCGGCAGTGGAAGAAATAAGGTGTTCTGAAGGCATGGTTAAAGGGTCTTTTTCTTTTTAAGTTTAGTAAGAAGTTTCATCAACAAAAGGCCGTCTGAAACGAGGACAAGCCGTTTTTAATATAAAAATCAGCGTTTTTTACGATTGATTTGCAAAGAAACAATGGCGACGGCAAAGGTCTGAGCCAAGGCCATACCCAACAGCGGCAGGCTGGCGAAAACCGTACCCGTCAGTACCAAACCGATATCTCGGGACAACACAAAACCATCCCTCGCAAGCATCGCCACCATCAAAGCCAACAACAGCAAACTTTCGCAGCCGACCAAAAGCCAAATCATTTTAACCGAACGGCGTTTGCGCCATTTCATGATACCGGCGTGCAAAAGGCTGAATATCACGACGGACAGACACGGATAAAGAAAAGTGGTGAATGGACGGGTATAACCGCTTTGCACACACAAATAATCGCCGGGCAACGTATTGCATTCCATCACATCGAGAAACATCGGATCGACGGCATACATCAATACGCCGAACCATACCGCATAAATCAGACTGGCAATAAAGTAGGCTTTAAAAAATCGGCTCTTACCCATTTCCTACCCCTCACTTCCGCCCTGCGATATGCTCCACCGCAGCCTGCGCACAATACAGCCCAAACGAAGCCGTTACCAGCATACTCGCCCCATAGCCCGCGCAGGACAAACCTTGCGGCGCGACATCGGTCGAACACGCTTCGCCGGATTGCGGCGGCGTAATATTCTCGGTTGAATAAACGCAAGGCACGCGCATTTTTTCTTTGGTATTGCGGCTGAAGCCGTAGCGTTTGCGCAAGGTATAGCGCAAATTGGAAAGCAACGGGTCGTGGGTGACGCGGCTTAAATCGGCAGTTTGGATTAAAGCCGGATTTTTCTGTCCGCCCGCGCCGCCGCTGATAATAAACGGTTGTTTATGTTGCACGAAATACGCCGCCATCGCCGCTTTGACACGGATTTGGTCGATGGCGTCGATGACGAAGTCAAAAGGCCGTCTGAAAAGTTCGTCCAGATTGTCTTCGGTAACAAAATCTTCGATTTCCGTCACTTCGCATTGCGGATTGATTTGGGCAATGCGTTCGCGCAAAGCGGTAACTTTTGCCTTACCGAAATCATCGGTCAAAGCGTGCAACTGGCGGTTGACATTGGATTCGGCAACATTGTCCAAATCAATCAGCGTTAAACGACCGATGCCGCTCCTCGCCAACGCCTCCACCGCCCACGAGCCGACGCCGCCGACGCCGACCACGCACACATGCGCACGCGAAAAGCGCGCCAGCGCTTCGTCTCCGTAAAGTCTGGCAATACCGCCAAAGCGGCGCGAAGAAAGAAAAGCAGCGTCCTGCATAAGCAACCTTGTGATATATCAATAAATTAATGAAAAACGCGACAGGCGATTCGGACAGACATTATACTTGAAAGCAGATGGGCTGTTGTACCTGCCCGAAAGAGTTTATAATCGTTTCACATTCAGACAAGTTCTGATTTCATATTAAACGAAAGTGCCGCTACTCGGCGCAAAAGGAGAATGAATATGTACAAACATCTGGTTGTAGCCGTTGACGGTAGCGAGACCTCCCTCAATGCATTGAAACATGCCGCCGAACTGGCAAGCCTCAACAAAGCCCAACTGACTTTGGTTCACGTTGCCAACCCTGCAGAATACATGGCTTTGGCTCCTGAATTCCTGCAACACGAAAGCTACGAAGCCGCCGCAGTGGCTCAAGGTAACGAAGTTTTGGATTTCGCAGAAAAAACAGCGCGTGAAAGCGGCGTTGAAAACATCGTGAAACACCTGTTGGTTGCCAACAAAGGCGCGCGCGAAATGGCGCAAGACTTGGTTGACTACGCCGACAACAACGGCGCAGACCTGTTGGTACTCGGCACACACGGCCGCACCGGCCTGATGCACCTGCTGATGGGCAGCTTCGCCGAGACCGTAATGCGTCAAAGCCACCTGCCTCTGCTGATTATCCGCAGCAAAGCTGAAGAAGCATAATCAAGCATTTATTTAAAATAGCGAAAGGCCGTCTGAATATTTTTCAGACGGCCTTTT